>NZ_LDVA01000247.1:0-39947 GCF_050768715.1 Burkholderia sp. ZZQ-2
CCGCCCGGCGCGCTGCCGGTTGCCACAGCCGGCTCGAACGCGAGCATCCGCAGCAGCGTCATCGTGAAACCGGCGTATTCGTCCGGCGCCAGGCCAAGTTCCGCGCGGCCGACCGTCGCGATCTGATAGAACAGCTGGACCTGCTCGGGGCTCAGCGTCTCCGCGAAGCGGCGCAGGTCGCCCGCTTCGGGCCATTCGTCAAGCACCGAGCCCGGCGCGAACTGCGCCCACGCGATCCGGTGCAGCAGGCTCGCGAGATCCTGAAGCGCGGTCGAGAACGACAGGCTGCGCAGCGACATCTCGTCGGCAATCGCAAGGATTTCGGGGCCGCTGCCCGCGGCAAGCGCGTCGAGCAGACGCACCATGTAAGTCTGGTCGAGCGCGCCGAGCATGCCCGACACGGCCGACTCGGTCACCTCGTTTGCCGAATAGGCGATCGCCTGGTCGGTGAGGGACAGCGCGTCACGCATGCTGCCCTGCGCAGCACGCGCGAGCAGGCGCAGCGCCTGCGGCTCGAACGTGATGTGCTCTTCGCCGAGAATCCGTTCGAGATGCGACACGATGTGCCCGGCCGGCATCTGCTTCAGGTTGAACTGCAGACAGCGCGACAGCACGGTGACGGGAATTTTCTGCGGATCGGTCGTCGCAAGGATGAACTTGACGTGCGGCGGCGGCTCTTCGAGCGTCTTCAGCATCGCGTTGAACGCGTGATTCGTCAGCATGTGCACTTCGTCGATCATGTAGACCTTGAAGCGCGCATCGACGGGCGCGTACACGGCGCGCTCGAGCAGCGCGGCCATTTCATCGACACCGCGGTTGCTCGCGGCATCCATCTCGACGTAATCGACGAAACGCCCTTCGTCGATCTCGCGACAGGCGCGACACACGCCGCACGGCTGCGACGTGACGCCGGTTTCACAGTTGAGTGCCTTGGCGAAGATCCGCGACAGCGTCGTCTTGCCGACACCGCGGGTTCCGGTAAACAGATAGGCGTGATGGAGACGCCCGCCGTCGAGCGCGTGCGTGAGCGCCCTGACGACGTGCTCCTGGCCGACGAGCGAAGCGAAATCCTTCGGACGCCACTTGCGTGCGAGAACTTGATAGGTCATCGGGAAATTGTATCAGTAACGCTGCGTCGCGCCGACACGCGAAACAGTGCGAAAGACAGGCAACGCGCAGGTAAAACGGAGTGTGGTGCAGAAATAAAAAACGCCCGGCGAACGGGGCGAGAAGGAAGGTGACGAGCCCGACCCTCGGCACTGGCGGAAAACGATTGTGGCTGCTTCGTTCCCGACCTGACCAGGTTCACCGCCCCACCATGCGAGGAGGCCCGTCACGGCATATTCTATCACCGCTTCCGGATGAATGCGACCGTTTGTTCGCACCAATGCGAATATGACCGGACAAACCGGCGCGCATCGCGTCGCACGACGCTCGCCCGCACCGAATTGCCTGCGTCCCCTTGTAATTTACGGGCCGGCCTCCACCTGCAGGGCACAACGGTCGAACGGCGCGTCGTACCCCTACTCGCGTAGCGGCTACTATCGCCGCCCGCAGCAGATAGCAATTTAGGCTAATATGACGCCCGAACGACCCGCGAGCCGCGGCATGCAGCGCTTACACCCCTCCTGTCCGGAGAGCGGAGTGACCTGCCGCAGCGGCCGGCAGCCAACGGCGGCCGGTACGCCGCAACGCGCAAGCAGGCAGTCCCCGAACCGTAAGAGGTATTGACCCAATGAGCGAACAGATCAAACACATCAGCGACGCATCGTTCGAACAGGACGTCGTCAAGTCCGACAAGCCCGTGCTCGTCGATTTCTGGGCCGAATGGTGCGGCCCGTGCAAGATGATCGCCCCGATCCTCGACGAAGTCGCGAAGGACTACGGCGACAAGCTGCAGATCGCGAAGATCAACGTCGACGACAACCAGGCAACGCCCGCCAAGTTCGGCGTGCGCGGCATCCCGACGCTGATCCTGTTCAAGAATGGCGCGGCCGCCGCGCAGAAGGTCGGCGCGCTGTCGAAGTCGCAGCTCACCGCATTCCTGGACAGCCACCTGTAATACCGGCAGTTCCGCGGACGTGTTGTCAACCGGCAACACGTCCGCCGTCAAGCCGCCGTTCGCTCGCTCAAGCGCGAATCGGCCTATGCTAGAATCAAAAAACGTCTACAAGACGCATTTAAGTCTCTGAGCGCTTCCGCTCGCCCTCCTCCCTTTATTTCTTTCGTCGTCTCCTCCCTGGCGGGTTCTCCGTATGCATTTATCCGAGCTCAAGTCTCTGCACGTGTCCGAACTGATCGAAATGGCCAATGGCCTCGAGATCGAAAACGCGAACCGCCTGCGCAAGCAGGAGTTGATGTTTGCCATTCTTAAAAAGCGCGCCAAGACGGGAGAGACGATCTTCGGTGACGGTACGCTCGAAGTGCTGCCGGACGGTTTCGGCTTCCTGCGCTCGCCGGAAATGTCGTACCTCGCGAGCACCGACGACATCTACATCAGCCCGTCGCAGATCCGCCGCTTCAACCTGCACACCGGCGACACCATCGAAGGTGAAGTCCGCACGCCGAAGGACGGCGAACGCTACTTCGCGCTGGTGAAGGTCGACAAAGTCAACGGGCAGCCGCCCGAGGCCTCGAAACACAAGATCATGTTCGAGAACCTCACGCCGCTGCACCCGAACAAGCCGCTCTCGCTCGAACGCGAAATGCGCGGCGAAGAGAACGTCACGGGCCGCATCATCGACATGATCGCGCCGATCGGCAAGGGCCAGCGCGGCCTGCTCGTCGCATCGCCGAAGTCGGGCAAGACCGTGATGCTCCAGCACATCGCGCACGCGATCAAGCAGAACCACCCGGACGTGATCCTGTTCGTGCTGCTGATCGACGAGCGTCCTGAAGAAGTGACCGAAATGCAGCGCTCGGTCGCGGGCGAAGTGATCGCCTCGACGTTCGACGAACCGGCCACACGCCACGTCCAGGTCGCCGAAATGGTGATCGAGAAGGCCAAGCGCCTCGTCGAAATGAAGCACGACGTCGTGATCCTGCTCGACTCGATCACGCGTCTCGCACGTGCATACAACACCGTGATCCCGGCATCGGGCAAGGTGCTGACGGGCGGTGTCGACGCGAACGCACTGCAGCGCCCGAAGCGCTTCTTCGGCGCGGCGCGCAATATCGAGGAAGGCGGCTCGCTGACGATCATCGGCACCGCACTGATCGAAACCGGCAGCCGCATGGACGACGTGATCTACGAAGAGTTCAAGGGCACCGGCAACATGGAAGTGCACCTCGAGCGCCGCCTCGCGGAAAAGCGCGTCTATCCGTCGATCAACCTGAACAAGTCGGGTACGCGCCGCGAAGAAATGCTGATCAAGCCCGAGATCCTCCAGAAGATCTGGGTGCTGCGCAAGTTCATCCACGACATGGACGAAGTCGAGGCAATGGAATTCCTGCTCGACAAGATCCGCCAGACGAAGAGCAACTCCGAGTTCTTCGACCTGATGCGCCGCGGCGGCTAAGCGCCCCCGCCCCGCACCGAACGGCCGCCCGCGCATCCTGCCCGGCGGCCGTTTTTCGGTGCCAACCTGAACGTGAACGTACAGGTTGATCTATAATCGCGCCATCGCCCGGATCGAATTCCCTCCACGCCCCATGCCGAACGACACCTCCAACCCGTTGCTGACCGTGAGCGATGCCGCGTCGCGACTCGGCGTCACGCCGCGCACGCTGAAGTATTACGAGGAGCGCGGGCTCGTCACGCCGTCGCGCAGCGAGGGCCGCTACCGCCTCTACGACGAAGCCGACCTCGAGCGCTTCGCGCGCATCCTGCGGCTGCGCGCGCTCGGCTTCTCGCTGCACGGCATCACCGAAATGCTGAAGCGCCCGCTCGAAGAAACGGCCGACGGCCGGCGCCGCTACTCGGAAGCGTCGCTGCGCGACATCCGTACCGGCCTCGCCGAGCAGATCGATACGCTCGACCGGCGGATCGCGGCCGTCCAGCGCGAACTGAAGGAAGCCGTCGCGCTGCGCAAGGAACTGCAGCACGACATCGACTACGTCGAGCGGCGTCTTGCCGGCGAAAACGCCGACGCGCTGATCGCGCAGCGGCAGGCCGAAAGCGGCACGCGGCGCGCGCGCAAGGCTCGCGAATGAACGCGATGCCCGGTCGCCCGCCGCTATGGAGCCGCGCGAACCTGCGCGCGGACCTGTTCCCGTGGGCGCTCGCGCTCGTCACCGGCATCGACTATTTCGACAACGCGGCCTTCTCGTTCTTCGCGAGCTACATCGCGGGCGGCATCAATGCTTCGCCCGACGAACTCGTGTGGTCGTCGAGCGCTTACGCGGTCACGGCCGTGCTCGGCATTCTGCAGCAGCAATGGTGGGTCGACCGGCTCGGCCATCGCCGCTACGTCGCAGGCTGCATGCTGATGTTCTCGTTCGGCGCGATCGCGGCCGCGCTCGCCGACACGTCGCTCGAACTCGCGTTCGCGCGCGGATTCCAGGGATATTTCATCGGCCCGATGATGGGCGCGTGCCGGATACTGATCCAGATCAGTTTCAAGCCGCAGGAACGGCCGCCCGCGACGCGCGCGTTCCTCATCATGATCCTGCTCGGCAGCGCGCTCGCGCCGATCGTGGGCGGCCTGCTCGTCGCGCATTCGACATGGCGTGCACTGTTTGCATGCACGGCGCCTGCCGGCATCGCGTTCGCGATCCTCGCGCTGCTCACGCTGCCCGACTCGGGCCGGACGCCCGACGACGAACGCGGCTCCGGACACTTCTGGCCGTACGTCGTGTTCGCACTCGCACAAGGTGCGCTGCAGATCGTGCTGCAGCAGGTGCATTACCAGCTCTACAGCGGCTCGCCGATGCTGATCCTGCTGACGATCGCGGGGATCGGCGCGCTCGCGTGGTTCGCGTATCACCAGTGGAACCATCCGACGCCGCTCGTGCGCCTTCACGCGTTCCGCGAACGGACGTTCCAGGTCGGGCTGCTGCTCTACATGTTCTATTACTACGAGTCGACAGGCTTCAGTTACCTGACCTCGCGGCTTCTCGAAGGCGGACTCGGCTATCCGGTCGAGAACGCCGGGCGGCTCGTCGGCACGATGTCGCTGATTTCGGCCACCGCGCTGTTCGCCTACCTGCGTTACGCGAAATTCGTCACGCACAAGAAGTGGTTCGTCGTGCCGGGGTTCGCGATCGCCATCACGGCCGCGCTGTGGATGACGCGAATGACGCCGCAGGTCGGCGAAGCCGCGCTGATCGTCCCGCTGCTGCTGCGCGGGCTGCTCCTGCTCTTCATCGTGCTGCCGGTGGCCAACCTGACGTTCCGGATCTTCGCGATCGACGAATACACGCACGGCTACCGGCTGAAGAACATCGTGCGGCAACTGACGATCTCGTTTGCGACGTCGTCGGTGATCATCGTCGAACAGCACCGCGTGGCCGTGCACCAGACGCGACTCGTCGAGCGTGCGAACGTGTTCGATCCGCTGTTCCAGCAGGCCGTCGATGCGCTGACGCGCAGCTATGCGGCCGCCGGCCACGCGCTGAACGACGCGCACGGGCTCGCGATCGCGTCGATCGCGCGCATGGTCGCGCAACAGGCGTCGTTTCTCGCGTCGCTCGACGGCTTTTACTTCCTGGCCGGCGTGGCGCTCGTCGGCGGCCTCTTCGCGGCATGGCAAAAAGAGATCGATTGAGTTAAAAGACAGGCTTTGGATTTCCGCGAGCCGCCTTCATGCTCTCGAAACTGACCCGCTGGTTCGACGACCGCCGCCGCGACCGCGCGCTGCGCAGCCATCCGATCCCCGACGCGCTATGGCAGGACACCGTCGAGCGCCTGCCGTTCCTCGCGGCTCTGTCGCCCGACGCGCTCGGCCGGCTGCGCGAACTGACGAGCCTGTTCGTCGCGAAGAAATCGTTCTCGACCGCGCACGGGCTCGAGCTGACCGACGCGATGATCGTCGCGATCGCCGCGCAGGCCTGCCTGCCCGTGCTGAATCTCGACCTGTCGCTGTACGACGGCTGGGTCGGCGTCGTCGTGTATCCGGGCGAATTCGTGATCCGCAAGACGGTGCAGGACGAGGACGGCGTCGTCCACGAAGTGGAGCAGGACGCGAGCGGCGAGGCCTGGGAAGGCGGCCCCGTGATCCTGTCGTGGGAGGATGCGCAGATGACGGACGGCCGCGACGCGTACAACGTCGTGATCCACGAGTTCGCGCACAAGATCGACATGGTCAACGGCGCAGCCGACGGCTATCCGCCCCTTTTTCGCCGCTGGCACGCGCCGTACCTCGATGCGCAGGCCTGGGCCGACGTGTTCGAGCACGCGTACGACCAGTTCTGCGCGCGCGTCGACGCAGTGCCGGACCGCGCGTGGGCACGCTTCGAGCGGGAATCGCTGATCGATCCGTATGCGGCCGACCACCCGTCCGAATTCTTCGCGGTGTGCAGCGAAGCGCTGTTCGTACGGCCGAAAGCGTTCGAGTCCGAATTTCCGGAGCTGTACCGGCTGCTCGCGCGCTACTACCGGCAGGATCCGGCCGCCACCGGCGCACTCGACGCACCGTGAAAATAATTCGTCAACCATCTGATTTTCTGGCATAATCGCCGTTTTTCGACCTTAGGCAAGTGGCTCGCGCCGGGCTTGACGTCGGCTGGATCGCGCAACTTTGTGCGGCACGGCACGGCAAGCGGCGGGTTGGCTACCGCTCTCACCAAGGAAAATCATGAAACCTGGCATTCACCCGGATTACCGCGAAGTCGTCTTCCAAGACATGTCGAACGGCTTCAAGTTCATCACGCGCTCGACGATCCAGACGCGTGAAAACATCGAACTCGACGGCAAGACCTACCCGCTCGCCAAGATCGAAGTGTCGTCGGAATCGCACTCGTTCTACACGGGTCAGCAAAAGATCATGGACACGGCCGGCCGTGTCGAGAAGTTCAAGAACAAGTTCGGCGTTCGCGCCAGCGGCAAGGCGAAGTAAGCTTTGCACCGCATCCGGTGGTTGCAACGCACCGGTATCGCACAAAAGGGCAGCCCAGGCTGCCCTTTTTTGTCTCTGCTCGCCGGGAAAGCGCCGGCCGGCGTCCGGGCATCGGCCTGACGCGCAACTGCCGGCGCGTCTACAATGCCGGATGCTCGAAACCGGCTCGACCGCGCGCATCCGCGCCGGCCGCCCGCCCATAACAAATCGCTCATCTGCATGAAGCCTGTCGTCCGTCTCACCGCCTCCGCCACGCGTGCGCTGCCGCGCTGGCTGCTGCTTACCCTCTGCTTCGTCTACGCAGCGTTCGGCCTGTTCGGCCGCGATCCGTGGAAGAACGAGGACGCGGCGGGCTTCGGCGTGATGTGGACGATGGCCAAGGGCGGCTGGCACGACTGGCTGCTGCCGAACCTCGTCGGCAAGTTCATCACGACCGACGGGCCGCTCGGCTACTGGCTCGGCGCGCTGTCGATCCGCGGCCTCGGCCCGTGGGTCGATGCGAGCAACGCGTCGCGCGTCGATACGGGCGTGCTGTTCTGCGTCGCGTGCGCGTTCGTCTGGTACGCAGCCTACCTGCTCGGCCGGCGTGCCGAGGTCCAGCCGTTCAAATACGCATTCGGCGGCGAACCCGAGCCGCGCGACTACGGCCGCACGCTCGCCGACGGCGCGCTGCTGGTGCTCGTCGCCTGCTTCGGCCTCGCGGAGCGCGGGCACGAAACGACGCCGCAGCTGGCGCAGTTCGCGTGGATCGCCATGCTCGTCTACGGGATCGTCCGCGGCATCGACAAGCCGATGCAGGGCGCGCTGTGGTGGGGGCTCGCGATCGGCCTCGTCGCCCTGTCCGGCAACCCGGTGCTCGTCGTCGCCCTGCTCGCCGGCACGGCCGTGCTGTGGCTCGTCACGCCCGAGATGCGCAACCTGCGCCTGCCGCTGGTCGGCGTACCGCTCGCGGCCGCGATCTTCGCGCTGTGGCCGCTTGCCGCGTTCGTCGCGGCGCCCGACGACGCCGCATGGTTCTTCAACCAGTGGATTCACGGCAGCCTGATGCGCTTTTCCGGCCCGCCGACCGCCGTGCTCGGCTATGCGGCAAAGAACCTGCCGCTGTTCACGTGGCCAGCGTGGCCGCTCGCGATCTGGGCATGGTGGAGCTGGGCCGGCATGCGCCGCCGCGCGCACGTCGCGATTCCGCTGTCGGTCGCCGTGCCGCTCGTCGCGCTCGTGATCCTGCAGAGCCAGCAGTCGAACCGCATGTACATGCTGCTGATGCCGCCGCTCGCGGTGCTCGCGACGTTCGCGCTGCCGACCCTCAAGCGCGGCGCGATCAACGCGATCGACTGGTTCGCGGTGCTGAGCTTCACGATCATCGGCACCTTCGTGTGGCTCGTGTGGCTTGCCTCGCTCACGGGCTTCCCGCATCCGCTCGCCCGCAACCTCGCGCGCCTCGTGCCCGGCTACGAGCCGCACTTCAAGATCCTGTCGTTCGTCTGCGCGGTGATCGCCACGGTGTGCTGGTGCTTCCTCGTGCGCTGGCGCATCTCGCGGCAGCCGAAGGTTCTGTGGCGCAGCGTCGTGCTGTCGGGTGCCGGCACCACGCTGATGTGGGTGCTGCTGATGACGCTGTGGCTGCCGATCGTCAATTACGGCCGGACCTATCGCGACGTCGCGCAGCAGATCGCCGTGCACCTGCCGTCCGACTACGAGTGCATCGCGCCCGTGCGGCTCGGTGACGCGCAGATCGCGACCTTCGCGTATTTCGGCAACATGCGCTTCGATTTCTCCGGCGACTGCGACGTGATCCTGCGCCAGGACCGCGCGGACTTCGGCGAGCCGAGCTCCATGTCGCAATACGTGTGGCGCCTCGTGTGGGAAGGCCGCCGCGTCGCCGACCGCGACGAGCGCTTCCGCCTGTACGAGCGCATCGAACGGCCGAAGACGCCCGTCAAGCGGCGTCCGCCGCGCCGTCAGCCGGCCGACTGACGATGTTCGGCGACATCCGCCGAATCGTCGGTCTCGCATGGCCGGTGCTCGTCGGCCAGCTCGCGATCATCGCGTTCGGCGTGATCGACACCGCGATGGTCGGCCGCTACTCGGCCGTCGATCTGGCCGCGCTCGGGCTCGGCTCGTCGATCTACGTGTCGATCTACATCGGCCTGACGGGCATCCTGTCCGCGCTGCAGCCGATCACCGGGCAACTGTACGGTGCGAGACGCTATGCCGAAATCGGCGAGGAAGTGCGCCAGGCGCTGTGGCTCGCGCTGCTGCTCGCGGTGCCCGGCTTTCTCCTGCTGCATTTTCCCGAACCGCTGCTGCGCGTCGCGCACGCACCCGCCGCGCTGCACGAGCGCACCGTCGACTACCTGCGCATCCTGTCGTACGGGCTGCCAGCCAGCCTCGTCTTCCGCATCTACAACGCGCTGACCAACGCAGCCGGCAAGCCGCGCCTCGCGATGATCCTGCAGATCGGCGCGCTGGTGCTCAAGTTTCCGCTCAACGTGTGGTTCATCTTCGGCGGGTTCGGCGTACCGGCCCTCGGCGGCCCCGGCTGCGGGCTCGCGAGCACGCTGATCAACTGGGCGCTCGCACTGATCGGCTACACGCTGCTCGCGAAGCTCGACGTGTTCGCGCCGCTCGCGATCTTCTCGCGCTTCTGCTGGCCGGTCTGGGAACGCCAGAAGGCGATCCTGAAACTCGGCGTGCCGATGGGCCTGTCGTACCTGATCGAGGTCACGTCGTACACGTGCATGGCGCTGTTCATCGCGCAATTCGGCACGACGACGCTCGCCGGCCACCAGATCGCCGGCAACATCGGCGCGGTGCTGTACATGACGCCGCTGTCGATCGGCGTGGCCGCATCGACGCTGGTCGCGCGCGCGCTCGGCGCCGGACGGCCCGAAGAAGCCCGGCTGCTCGGCCGGCACAGCGTGATCTTCGCGTGCGGCATTGCCGCGACATACGGCCTGCTCGTGTTCGTGCTGCGACCGCTGATCATCGGCGGCTATACGCCGAACCCAGCCGTCGCCGCGGCCGCGATGCCGCTCGTCGCGATCGTCGCGTGCTACCACGTCTTCGATGCGCTGCAGGTCACGTCGGCGTTCGTGCTGCGGGCCTACAAGGTCGCGGTCGTGCCGACCGTGATCTATGCGGTCGCGCTGTGGGGCGTCGGGCTCAGCGGCGGCTACGTGCTCGGCTTCGACGTGGGCGGCATCGCGCCCGCGTGGCTGACCGGCGCGCGCGGCTTCTGGTTCGCGAACACGGTCAGCCTGATGCTCGCGGGCGCCGGGCTCGTGCTGTACCTGCGCCGGGTGAGTCGCGCGCACGCCCCGGCGCCGGCCTGACGCGCCGCCCGCTACCTGTCCTCCAGCACGTCGGCCGCATGGTACGACGACCGCACGAGCGGGCCGGCGACGACTTCCCTGAAACCGAGCGCCAACGCGTCGTCGCGCCACGCGGCGAATGCCTCCGGGCTCACGTAGCGTCGCACCGGCAGGTGATGCGCCGACGGCGCCAGATACTGGCCGAGCGTCAGCACGTCGACTTCGTGCGCGCGCAGGTCGCGCAGCGTGTCGCGCACCTCGTCGTCGCGCTCGCCGAGCCCGAGCATCAGTCCCGACTTCGTCACGAGCGTCGGCCGCGCGGCCTTCGCCTGCGCGAGCAATTCGAGCGAACCGCGATAGTCGGCGCCCGGTCGCGCCGCGCGATACAGCGACGGCACCGTCTCGATGTTGTGGTTGAACACGTCGGGCCAGGCCGTCGACAGCGCATCGAGCGCACGGGCCACGCGGCCGCGGAAGTCCGGCGTCAGCACTTCGACGCCGATGCCCGGCACGCTCGCGCGCACCGCCGCGATGCACGCGGCGAAATGCGCGGCGCCGCCGTCGCGCAAGTCGTCGCGGTCGACCGACGTGATCACGACGTAGCGCAGGCCGAGCGCCGCGGCCGTGTCGGCCAGCCGCGCCGGCTCGTCGGGATCGAGCGGCTCGGGACGACCGTGCGCGACGTCGCAGAACGGGCAGCGCCGCGTGCACAGGCCGCCCATGATCATGAAGGTCGCGGTGCGCTGCGCGAAGCACTCGCCGATGTTCGGGCACATCGCCTCCTCGCAGACGGAATGCAGCCGATGGTCGCGCAGCACGGCAGCCATGTCGGCCACCGCCGCGCTCATCATCGGCCGCGCGCGCAGCCAGGGCGGCTTCGGCAGCGCCGCGCCGGCCGCGGGCTCGACGCGCACCGGAATGCGCGCGAGCTTGTCGCGGCTTCTCGCGCCCGGCTGGCCGAGCGCCGTGAGGCTGGGTCGTTCGAGCGCGGCGGCCATCGTCAGTCTCCGAGGAACGCGACGATCAGGCGGTTCACGTCGGCGGCCGCCTCCATCTGCACCATGTGCCCGCGGCCGGCGATCACTTCGGCACGCACGCCGTCGGGCAAAGCCTGCGCGTGATGCGCCGGGATCACCTGGTCGCGCTCGCCCCAGATCACGAGCGTGCGCGGCGCAAGCGTCGCGAGCCGGTCGCGGAACACACGCCGCTGTGCGGCGCCGTCGAACGCCGCGTTCGCGATCTTCTCGAGCGCGGCCTGCACGCCTTCGAGCCGCTTGTACTTGACGAGATCCTCGACGAGTTGCCGCGTGACCAGCGCGTTGTCCGCGAACAGCGCACCGAGGTGCGGCTTCAGCGTGTTGCGGCTGTTGCCGGCGACGAAACCGTCGATGTAAGCGCGGTTGATGTCGGTGCCGAGCCCCGCGCTCGCGATCAGCGTCAGCGACGCGACGCGTTGCGGCGCGCGTTCCGCGGCCGCCATCGCAACCGCGCCGCCCATCGAATGGCCGATCAGGTGCGCCTGGTCGATGCCCTTCGCATCGAGCAGCGCGAGCACCGCGTCGGCGAGTTCGTCGAGGCTGCCAGTGTCGACCGCCTTGCCCGATTCGCCATGGCCGGGCAGGTCCAGTGCCCACACGGGCCGGTGCGCGGCGAGATCCGCGTGATTGAACAGCCAGTTGTTCAGGTCGCCGCCGAAGCCGTGAATCAGCACGGCGGGTGTGCCGGTGCCTTCGCCGAGCTTCAGGAAGCGCACCGTCCGGCCGCCGATCTGCGCCTTCTCGGGTTGCGGGCCGGCCGCTTCGTCGGAGGCCGCGCTCGGCACGAAGTCGCGCTGGAAATCGGCGATCGCCGCGTCGATGTCCGCATCGCTCGCATCGGCCGCCGCGACGACGCCGAGCAGCGCGCCGACCGGCAGCGTCTCGCCTTCCTGCGCGACCTGCCGGCGCAGCGTGCCGTCGAACGCGCATTCGACGCCCGACGAGATCTTGTCGGTCTCGACGTCGAGCACTTCGTCGCCCTTCGTCACGCGTTCACCGATCGTCTTCAACCAGCCGTTGACCTGCCCCTGCTCCATCGACAGCCCCCACTTGGGCATCGTGATCATGTGAATCGACATCGTGTCAGCTCCTCGTCTTCAGGACCGCCTGCGCAATCGCATCGGCGGACGGGATATACAGGTCTTCCAGCACGCTCGCGAACGGCGCGGGCGTGTGCGGCGCGGTCACGAGCTCGATCGGTGCCTTCAGCGCATGGAACGCGCGCTGCGCGACGAGCGCGGCAATGTCGGTCGCGATCGAGCAGCGCGGGTTCGCTTCGTCGACGACCACGACGCGCCCGGTGCGCTCCGCGCTTTCGAGGATCGTTTCCTCGTCGAGCGGCGACGTCGTGCGCAGATCGATCACGTCGACCTGGATGCCGTCCTTCGCGAGCTTCGCGGCCGCGTCCATCGCGAGATGCACCATCCGGCCGTACGTGACGATCGTCGCGTCGTCGCCGTCGCGCATCACGTTTGCCTCGCCGAACGGAATCGCATAGGACTCCTCCGGCACGTCGCCTTCGCGGGTATAGAGCAGCTTGTGTTCGAGGAAGATCACGGGATCGTTGTCGCGGATCGCCTGGATCAGCAGCCCCTTCGCGTCGTACGGCGTCGACGGGCACACGACCTTCAGCCCCGGGATGTGCGTGAACAGCGACGTGAGCATCTGCGAGTGCTGCGCGGCCGCGCGCAGCCCGGCGCCGTACATCGCGCGGATCACGACCGGCGTCACGGCCTTGCCGCCGAACATGTAGCGGAACTTGGCGGCCTGGTTGAAGATCTGGTCGAAGCACACGCCCATGAAATCGATGAACATCAGCTCGGCGACCGGCCGCATCCCGCATGCGGCCGCACCGACCGCCGCGCCGATGTAGCCGCCCTCCGACAGCGGCGTATCGAGCACGCGGCCCGGAAACTTGTGGAACAGCCCCTTCGTCACGCCGAGCACGCCGCCCCACGCGTCGTCCTCGCCCGGCGCGCCCGCGCCGCCTGCATTGTCCTCGCCCATCACGATCACGCTGTCGTCGCGCGCCATTTCCTGCGCGAGCGCCTCGTTGATCGCCTGCGAATAAGTGATCTTCCTTGCCATGTCTGTCTCCTGGAATGTTCGGTTCGCCGTGTCGGCCGCGGTGTCAGGCCGCGCTCACGGGTACGACACGTAGACGTCGGTCAGCAGGTCGGCCGCGTCGGGCAGCGGCGCGGCCTTGGCCTGCGCGACCGCGTCGTCGATCAGCGCCTTCACCTGGGTATCGACCGCGCGCAGATCGGCGGTCGTCAACGCTTCGGCCCGCACGACGCGCGTCTCGAAATGCTTCAGGCAGTCCTTCTCGTCGCGCAGCTTCTGCACCTCGCCGGGTGCGCGATAGGTTTGCGCATCGCCTTCGAAGTGGCCGAAATAGCGCGTGAACTTCACCTCGACGAGCGTCGGGCCGCCGCCGTTGCGCGCGCGCTCGACGGCTTCGCCGAGCGCTTCGTGCACCGCGAAGAAGTCGAAGCCGTCGACGATCACGCCCGGCATCCCGAACCCGTTCGCGCGATCGGCGATGTTGTCGGTCGCGACCGACCAGCTCGACGACGTCGCTTCCGCGTAGCCGTTGTTTTCGGCGACGAAGATCGCGGGCAGCCGCCACACCGACGCGAGGTTCATCGATTCGAAGATCACGCCCTGGTTCGACGCGCCGTCGCCGAAGAAGCACACGCCGACGCCGCCCGTCTTCCTGTGCTTCGCCGCGAGCGCCGCGCCGCACACAAGCGGGCCGCCCGCGCCGACGATCCCGTTGGCGCCGAGCATCCCCATCGACAGGTCGGCGATGTGCATCGAGCCGCCCTTGCCGTGGCAGACGCCGGTTTTCTTGCCGTAGATCTCGGCCATCATCCCGTGCACGTCGACGCCCTTCGCGATGCAATGGCCGTGGCCACGGTGCGTGGTCGCGACGTAGTCGTCGAGGCCGAGGTGCAGTATCGTGCCGACCGCGGACGCCTCCTCGCCCGCGTACAGGTGAACGAAGCCGGGGATCTCGCCGGTCGCGAATTCGACGTGCAGGCGCTCCTCGAATTCGCGGATCGTGCGCATCAGCCGGTAGGCGTCCAGCAGCTTGTCCCTGCTGAGCTGTGTCGAAACGGTCATGTGTGTCTCCTGGGTAGGTCTGACTGCGAATGCCGCCGCGGCGATGCCGTGGCGACGGATTGCACGGCCTGCGGCCGTCAGTGGAACGTGAAGCCGCCGTCGACGTTCACGGCCTGGCCCGTCACGTTGTCCATCGTCGCGAAGAACAGCGCGAGCCGGCCCATGTCCTCCGGCGTCTGCGCGCGGCCCTGCGGGATCAGCGTCAACTGGTGCCGCTGCCACGATTCCTCGACCGTTTCGCCGTCGGCCTTCCATTCGTCGGACAGCCGGTCCCACATATAGGTACGGACGATGCCGGGGCAGATCGCGTTGACGGTCACGCCGTCGCGCGCAAGCTCCTTCGCGAGCGCGTTCGTGAAGCCGACGACCGCGAATTTCGATGCGCTGTAATGCGCGAGATTCGGAAAGCCTTCCTTGCCGGCGATCGACGCGACGTTGATGATCCGGCCGCGGCCCTGCGCCTTCAGGTGCGCGAGCGCCGCGCGGCAGCCGAGGAAGGTGCCCTTCGCGTTCACGTCCATCACGACATCCCAGTCGCGCTCGGTCAGTTCGGCGACCGGATGAATGCTGATCACGCCCGCGCAATTCACGAGGATGTCGAGCCGGCCGAGTTCGGCGAGCGCCTGCGCGACCATCGCGTCGACCTGCGCGGCCTGCGTGACGTCGACCTTCGCGACCGCCGCCCGCCGGCCGAGCGCGCGTACCTCGCGCGCGGTGGCGTCGAGCGCGTCGTCGAGCAGGTCGGCCAGCAGGACGTCGGCGCCCGCGCCGGCTAGCGTCAGCGCAATGCCGCGGCCGATGCCGCGCGCGCCGCCCGTGACGATGGCGACCTGTCCTTCGAGTGAAGCCGTCATGGCAATGTCTCCTTGAGGATCGTTATGGAAGTCGAAACGTCATGCGAAACAGCGGCGGCTCAGTCGTGCCACGCGCCGGCATCGCGCAGCAGTTGCCGCGACGACGCGTAACGCAGCGTGCGGCCGACATCGACCGTCAGCGGCCCGCGCCAGTCAAGCGAGATCTCGTAGCGATCGCCGCGCGCAACCTCGATCTCGCGTTCACCGTCGAACGCGAGCGTGCCGCGCTCGAACGGGATCGTCTGCCACGCGCCCGGCTCGAGCCGTTCGCAACTGCGCATCACGACGCGATCGACACGACCCGGCGCAATCGGTGCGACGAGCGGCGTGCCGGCCGCCTTGCCTTCGGCCGCGAAGCGCATCGCGAGCCCGTGCGGCGCGCTGCGTTCGAGCGGCGCCCACGCGCCGCCGAGCGCGGACAGGCCGATCCCGTCCGGTTCCGCGAACGTCAGGTAGAGCGCATCGATGTCGTCGGACCCCGAGATCGCACGGGCGCCGATGAAGCGCTGGCGCGCGGCGCACACGTCGACGAGCGCGATCTCCTCGCGCCCCGGCTGCGCGCCCGCCACGCAGCGCACGACCAGCCGCTTGTTGCGCGTAAACGCGACTTCGGCCGGCACCGCGCCGGTCGCGGCGAGTCCTGCCGCGACGCCCGCGACGGTTGCCTCGCGATGTTCGGGAAACGCGTTGTTGGTGCCGGTGGACAGCGCGACGAGCGGCGTCACGCCACAGTGCGCGGCCACGGCGCGATGCGTGCCGTCGCCGCCGAGCACGACGATCAGCGCGACTTCCATGCGGTGCAGGTACGCGGCACCGGCCTGTGTGTCGGCGACGGTATCGGTGATCGGCAGGTCGACGAATTCGACCTCGGGCCAGCGCTCGTGCGGCGCGACCGCGCGATGCGTGTCGATCGCGCGCAGCAGCAGCGTCGCGATGCCCGTGCGGTCGCGCAGCGTCAGCACGCGCTCGACGCCCATCGCGCCGAGGCCGGCCAGCAGGCGCACGATCATGTTCGCCTTCTCCGCCGTCGGAAACACGGAGGCATGCGTCGTGAGGCGGCGGATGTCGCGCCCCGATGCGGGGTTCGCGATCACGCCGACGGTAACGGGCGTCGTCACGGGTTCGTCTCCATCCAGTTGGCCGGCCCCGGCGCATTGCTGTACGCCGCGGCCCTGCCTGTCTCGTCCGCTGCCATCGCCGGGCGGCGGATCTTCATCGTCGACGCGACCGCGCCGACCTGCCCGTGATCTCTGCAAGCGGCGTGCCATCGAGGGTGCGATGTCCGTGAAACCCGTGTGCACGCTGGCGCGGCGGGCATGTCGACGCCGCCGGTTCGCTGCCGGAGCCACGGCGCGCGCGGCAATTCCGCCCGTTCGTCTCACCCCGTCGATGCGACGAAACGGCCGCCGCGACGCCGGTGCAAGCGCGCCGTTGCGCCCGCAAACCCCGCGCTGTCGCGGCGCCGCGCGGGCCGCGTCATGCCGGACGACCCGCGCATGCCGCACATGCGCGCGTCTCAGCGACACGAGACAGCGCGATACCGGTGAGACGAACGTCTCACGCCCGCCGCGTGCTGCGATGCAATGTGATCCGTCGAACGGGATGTGCTACAAGAACATCGCATTCCCCGCCGTACGGAACCGGAGCCGACCATGCCTTACGCCGTCCCCCAGGCCCAGCACGCCGACCGTGTGCTCGGCGCGCTCGCCGGACGCCTGCCCGCGCCGGCCGAATCCACGCGCCTCGTGTCATCGTGGCAACGGTCGCTCGAGCGCTACCGTCTCGACCCCGCTTCGTCGATCGGCCCGCGCGTGCTGACCGCGGCGGAGCTGCGCGAAGTGCGCGACAAGGAGGAGGCCTTCCTGCGCGCATCGGGCCAATGCCTGACGCGGCTGCACGACATGATCCGCGTCGCCGACTACTGCGTGATGCTGACCGACGCGCACGGCGTGACGATCGACTACCGGATCGACCGCGAGCGCCGCAACGACTTCCGCCACGCGGGGCTGCACATCGGCTCGTGCTGGTCGGAAAGCGAGGAAGGCACCTGCGGTGTCGCGAACGTGCTGACCGATCTCGCGCCGATCACCGTGCACAAGACCGATCACTTTCGTGCGGCCTTCACGACGCTCACCTGCAGCGCGGCGCCGATCTTCTCGCCGGGCGGCGAGCTGATCGGCGTGCTCGACGCGTCGGCCGTTCAATCGCCCGACGGCCGCGACAGCCAGCGTCTCGTCTATCAGCTCGTGCGGCAGAGCGCGGCGCTGATCGAGGACGGCTACTTCGTGCACAGCACCGCGCAGCACTGGATCCTGTTCGGGCATCCGAATCGTCACTATGTCGAAGCGCAACCCGAGTGGCTGATCGCGTTCGACGAATGCGGCAATATCGTCGCCGCGAACCGGCAGGCGCGCGACGCGCTACCGGCGTTGCGCGAACCGCGCCATATCGACGAGATCTTCGATGCGACCGAGATGCCGCTGCGCGATGCCGCGCGGCTCGATGCGATCGTCGCGCTGCGGCTGCGCGCGACCGGCGCGCCGCTCTATGCACGGCTGCGCGCGCCGCTACGGCGCACCGGCCGCGAGCCCGGCACGGCCTCGCGCCGCCCGGGCACCACGCAACGCCACGTCGGCGCGCTGACGCCGTTCCTGCACAGCAGTGACGCGCATATCGCGCAACAGGCCGAACTCGCGTTGCGGGTCGCGAGCAAGCGGCTGCCGATTCTCGTGCTCGGCGAGACCGGTGCGGGCAAGGAAGTGTTCGCGCGCGCGATCCACGACGCCGGCGCGCGGCGCGCGCGGCCGTTCGTCGCCGTCAACTGCGGCGCACTGCCGGAAGCACTGATCGAGAGTGAATTGTTCGGCTATGCGGCCGGTGCGTTTACCGGCGCGCGCAAGCACGGCGCGCGCGGCAAGATCGCACTCGCCGACGGCGGCACGCTGTTCCTCGACGAAATCGGCGACATGCCGCTCGCGCTGCAGACGCGCCTGTTGCGCGTGCTCGCCGATGGCGAGGTCGTGCCGCTCGGCAGCGATACGCCCGTGCGCGTCGATCTCGACGTGATCTGCGCGACGCACCGCGATCTCGCACGCATGGTGGCCGACGGCACGTTCCGCGAGGATCTGTACTACCGGCTGAGCGGCGCGACGTTCGAACTGCCGCCGCTGCGCGAGCGCGCGGACGTGCGCGACGTGATCGCCACCGTGTTCGCCGAGGAGGCGCAGGCAACCGGCCACGTGCTGACACTCGATGCAACGCTCGCGGAACAGCTCGCCGCGTATCCGTGGCCCGGCAACGTGCGGCAGCTGCGCAACGTGCTGCGCTATGCGTGCGCGGTGTGCGACGCCGCGCGCGTGACGCGACAGGATCTGCCGGCCGATATCGCCGCGCAGCTCGGCGGCGCGTCGACCGGCACTCTGCCTGACGACGAGCGCGGCCGCATCGTCGCCGCGCTCACCGCGCACCGCTGGCGGCCCGACGCCGCCGCGCAGGCGCTCGGCATCTCGCGCGCGACGTTGTACCGGCGCATCGCGAAGCACCGGATCGTCGCGCCGCACCGCGCGTGACGTGCGGGCGCCGACGCGTGCCCCGTCACGCGAGCTGCCCGACCGCGTCGTTCGCGTCGTTTGTCTCTCCGGCCGCTTCGTCGAGCCGCGCAAACACCTCGCGCGCCGCGAACAGCGCGTTGAGCGCGGCCGGGAAACCCGCGTATACGGACATCTGCATGAACACCTCGACGATCTCGTCGCGCGTGCAGCCCACGTTCAGCGCGGCCTCGATATGCACCTTCAGCTGCGGCTGCGCGTTGCCGAGCGCGGCCAGCGCCGAGATCGTCGCAATCTCGCGCGCCTTCAGGTCGAGTTGCGGCCGGCTGTAGATGTCGCCGAAGCCGAACTCGACCAGCAGCCGTGCGAAGTCCGGGGCGATCGGCGCGAGCGCCGCGATCACGCGTTCGCCCGCCTCCCCGTCGATTTCCTTCAGTTTGTTCCAGCCGCGCGTGTAGCGGTCTTCAACGAGTCGTTCCATGGTGTCCGTCCTGTTCCGATGGGGAGTGAGAGGGTTTTGCCCGTCGTGCCGCATCGCGCTCCTGTGCCTCGTAGTACGCGATCTTGTCGCTGATCACGTCGAGGCTCGCCTGCAGCTCCGCGAGATGCGCGCGCACCGCGTCGCGATGCGTGGCCAGCAGGCGGCGCCGCTCACCGAAGGTCGGCTCGCCCTGCGCGCGCAGCGCCGCGAATTCCTGCATCTGTGCGATCGGCATGCCGGTCGCCTTCAGGCGCATCACGAAGGCCAGCCAGTCAAGGTCGGCCGGCGCATAGAGCCGGTGCCCGGCCGCCGTGCGCGAAATCGCACGCAGCAGGCCGGCCTGCTCGTAGTACCGCAGCGTATGCGTCGACAAGCCGGTCAGCTCGGCGACTTGCCCGATCGTCAACGGACCGGTGGCGGAAGGTTTGGATACGGTTTTCGACATGGCAGGAACAAGGTTAGGAGTTAGAGTCAACTCTAAGTCAAGCGCTTTCGAACGGCCAGCGCGACGACGACCCACGACACCCCGCGACACCGTAAAGAATGGTCAAAACCGCTGCCCGGCGCGGGTTTCGGTCTTTACAGCGCCGCAAGCCTTCAGCAAGATTCGGTCAGCCTGTCTTAAAAAGGGCACGCATTTGTCCTATGCTTAACGGCAACGCCCGGCCAAGTCTCGCCCGCCGTCCGTTGCAACAGCCATTCATCCGTCAGAATCAGAACCAGGGAGCCTTTGCCATGCTGAAAAAGCTGCTGATGCTGTTCGTCGCGCTGTCGCTGTCACTCGCCGCAGGCCTTGCCGCGGCCGTCGAAGTCAACACGGCCGACCAGGCCGCGCTCGAATCCGTGAAGGGTCTCGGGCCCGTGAAGTCGAAAGCGATCATCGACGAACGCACCAAGAACGGCCCGTTCAAGGACGCGGACGATCTCGCGAACCGCGTAAAGGGCCTCGGCACGAAGTCGGTCGGCCATCTCGAGGAAAACGGCCTGACGATCGGCGGCTCGTCGACGCCGCCGAAGGGCGTGAAGCTGTCGAAGCCGGCCGCGACGACACCGGCGACCCCGTCGGCAACGACGTCGGCAGGCACCGCGTCGACGTCCACGACCACGACGGCCGGTACGACGGCCACTGCGCCGGCACCGGCGGCAAGCGCGCCGGACACGGCGGCGAAACCGGCCAAGGCCAAGCGCGCGTCGAAGAAGGAAAAGGCCGCCGCGGCCGCAGCGGCATCCGCCGACGCGGGTGCGAGCGCACCGGCCGCGGCGTCGTCGGCCAAGGCGACGAAGGGTTCGAAGAAGAAAAGCAAGAAGGACAAGGCAGCCTCCGCCGCCGCGGCGTCGGGCGCCTGATGTGCGCCGCGCGCGCGACGGCGTGCGCGCGGCATTCGTTCAACGGGCGTCGTCGTCACGACGCCCTTTTCAGTAAAGGTGAAGCACCATGGGTCTCCTCGACATCGTTGGCGGTCTGCTCGGCGGCCAGGCCGGCGGCAACTCGCAAAGCGCGCTGATCACGACCGCGCTCGAATTCATCAACAACCAGCCGGGCGGCCTGAACGGCCTGATCGAGAAGTTCAAGGCGGGCGGCGCCGGCGACATCATCGGTTCGTGGGTCGGCAACGGCGAAAACCAGCCGATCTCGGCAGACACGCTGCAGAACGTGCTCGGCTCCGACGTCGTCGGCTCGCTCGCGAGCAAGGTCGGCATCGATCCGTCGCAGGCTTCGTCGATCCTCGCGCAGGTGCTGCCGCACGTCGTCAACGGCGCGACGCCGAACGGCGAAGTGCCGGCAGGCGGCCAGATCGATACGTCGAACGTGCTCGGCGCGCTCACGCAACTCGCCGGCATGTTCGGCGGCAACAAGCAGGGCTGAGCCCGCACCACGCCGGCTGACAGCCCCGGCGGCGGTTTCGGCCGCCCCATAAGCAAACACCCCGCCGAGGCGGGGTGTTTGTTTTTGCGCGCCCGGCGCGAACCGGGCAAGCAGCCGATGGCAGGCGATCAGTGAACGACGCGGTCGAACACGAACTTGCCGTCGTTGACGTCGACCGGAATCACGTCCTTCGGACCGAAACGGCCCGCGAGGATGAGCTTCGCGACCGGGTTCTCGATCTCCTGCTGGATCGCGCGCTTCAGCGGCCGCGCACCGAACAGCGGGTCGTAACCGACCTTGCCGATCTGTTCGAGCGCCGCCGGCGACACGTCGAGCGCCATGTCGAGCTTCGCGAGCCGGTCGTGCAGGCGGGCGAGCTGGATCTTCGCGATCGACTCGATGTTGCTGCGGTCGAGCGCATGGAACACGACGACGTCGTCGATCCGGTTCAGGAACTCGGGGCGGAAATGCTGCTTCACCTCGAGCCACACCGCGTCCTTGATCTCTTCCTGCGGCGCCCCCGTCATCGCCTGGATCACCTGCGAGCCGAGGTTCGACGTCATCACGATCACCGTGTTCTTGAAGTCGACCGTGCGCCCCTGCCCGTCCGTCATGCGGCCGTCGTCGAGCACCTGCAGCAGCACGTTGAACACGTCCGGATGCGCCTTCTCGATCTCGTCGAGCAGGATCACGCTGTACGGCTTGCGGCGCACGGCTTCCGTCAGGTAACCGCCTTCCTCGTAACCGACATAGCCCGGCGGCGCGCCGATCAGCCGCGCGACGCTGTGCTTCTCCATGAACTCGCTCATGTCGATGCGGATCAGGTGCTCTTCCGAATCGAACAGGAACGACGCCAGCGCCTTGCACAGTTCGGTCTTGCCGACACCCGTCGGACCGAGGAACAGGAACGAGCCGTACGGACGGTTCGGATCGGCGAGACCCGCGCGCGAACGGCGGATCGCGTCGGCCACCGCGCCGATCGCCTCATGCTGGCCAACCACGCGCTCGTGCAGCTTTTCCTCGATGTGCAGCAGCTTCTCGCGTTCGCCCTGCATCATCCGCGACACCGGAATCCCGGTCGAACGCGACACGACTTCCGCGATTTCCTCGGCGCCGACCTGCGTGCGCAGCAGGCGCGGCCGCGTCGGGTTGTGCTGCTCCTGCTCTTCGGCCTGCGTGACCTGCTTCAGCTGCGCCTCGAGCTGCGGCAGCTTGCCGTACTGCAGTTCGGCGACCTTCTCCAGCTTTCCGTCGCGCTGCAGCCGCGCGATGTCCGCACGCACCCTCTCGATCTCTTCCTTCAACTGCGCGCTGCCCTGCACCGCGGCCTTCTCGGCGGTCCAGATCTCCTCGAGGTCCGCATATTCGCGGCCGAGGCGCTCGATCTCTTCCTCGATCAGTTGCAGGCGCTTCTGCGACGCTTCGTCCTGCTCCTTCTTCACGGCTTCGCGCTCGATCTTCAGCTGGATCAGCCGGCGGTCGAGCTTGTCCATCTCTTCGGGCTTCGAATCGATTTCCATCTTGATCTTCGAAGCGGCTTCGTCGATCAGGTCGATTGCCTTGTCGGGCAGGAAACGATCGGTGATGTAGCGGTGCGACAGTTCGGCCGCGGCGACGATCGCCGGATCGGTGATGTCGACGCCGTGGTGCAGTTCGTACTTCTCCTGCAGCCCGCGCAGGATCGCGATCGTCGCCTCGACGCTCGGCTCGTCGACGAGCACCTTCTGGAAGCGGCGCTCGAGCGCGGCATCCTTCTCGATGTACTTGCGGTATTCGTCGAGCGTGGTCGCGCCGATGCAGTGCAGCTCGCCGCGCGACAGCGCCGGCTTCAGCATGTTGCCCGCATCCATCGCGCCTTCGGCCTTGCCCGCGCCGACCATCGTGTGGATTTCGTCGATGAAGACGATCGTCTGGCCTTCGTCCTTCGCGATGTCGTTGAGCACCGCCTTCAGGCGCTCCTCGAATTCACCGCGATACTTCGCGCCGGCGAGCAGCGCGGCCATGTCGAGCGACAGCACACGCTTGCCCTTCAGCGTCTCGGGCACTTCGCCGTTGACGATCCGCTGCGCGAGCCCTTCGACGATCGCCGTCTTGCCGACGCCCGGCTCGCCGATCAGCACCGGGTTGTTCTTGGTGCGGCGCTGCAGGATCTGGATCGAACGGCGGATTTCGTCGTCGCGGCCGATCACCGGATCGAGCTTGCCCGCACGGGCGCGCTCGGTCAGGTCGACCGTGTACTTCTTCAGCGCCTCGCGCTGGCTTTCCGCATCCTGGCTGTGCACCTGCGAGCCGCCGCGCACCGCGGCGATCGCGGCTTCGAGCGACTTGCGCGTGAGGCCGTGCTGGCGCGCGAGCTTGCCGGCTTCGCCCTTGTCGTCGGACACGGCGAGCAGGAACATCTCGCTCGCGATGAACGTGTCGTTGAGCTTCTGCGCTTCCTTGTCGGCCTGGTTCAGCAGCCCGGCCAGTTCGCGGCCGATCTGGATGTCGCCGCCCGTACCCGTCACTTGCGGCAGGCGCGAGATCGCTTCGTTCAGCGCGCCTTGCAGCGCCTGGATGTGAACACCCGCGCGCGACATCAGCGAGCGGGCGGAACCGTCCTGCTGCGCGACTAGCGCGGCCAGCACGTGAACGGGTTCGATGTATTGATTGTCGCGGCCAGCCGCAAGGCTTTGCGCGTCAGCGAGTGCTTCCTGGAACTTGGTGGTGAGCTTGTCGATTCTCATTTTGTCGAGACCTCCAATTTTCGATTAACACCAAGATAAGGATGGTTATGCGGCTTTCAAGCGAAATTTGGGTTGATTCAGCGCAAAAATCGATGGATATCCTCGAAGCGGCCCCGGGACGGGCCGCGGAGCGCGGCGCTCGCGTATCAGCCGGCCGTCGACGGCGGCTCGACGGACACGGGCGCGTCTTCCGGCAACGGCGCGGCGGGATGCACGCGCACGACCGGGCGAATGCCGAGCAGCGCCATGAGCGGCGCAGCGGGTTCGACCAGTTCACCGAGCGTGTGACGGTCGAGTTCGGCGAAGAACGCATCGCGCGCGGCCGCCAGCACGCCCTTGAGGCGACACTGCGGCTCGATCACGCAGCCGCGCGACTCACCTTCGGCCGCAAAGCAGCCGACCAGCGCGAAGTCGCTCTCGGTTGCGCGCACGACCTCACCGACGGTCAGTTGCAGCGATTCGGGGAACAGCCTCAGCCCGCCATTGCGGCCGCGAACGGTGTCGACCCACCCCAGCTCGCCGAGCTGCTGCACGACTTTCATCAGATGGTTCTTCGAGATGCCGTAGGCGTCCGAGATCTCCTGGATCGTCGCGAGTCCCTCGCCGCGCACGGCAAGGTAAAGCATCACGCGCAGCGAATAGTCGGTGTAGTCGGTGAGTCTCATGGATGAATACGGAAGAGATCGATCGTGTCCCAATTACGTGAGCCGGGCCAATCGGGATGCGCACGGGGCCGGTCGACAGCCCTGTTCCGCGGCCCCGGGTTGCCGGGAGGGCGCGCGCACAATAAGATGCGTGACATCTACACGTTTTTCAGGGGTCGTTGGTCGCTATTTTGCGTCAAAATCCGGCCGGCGTCCTGCACGATGCCCGCGCCGCCGCCCCGTCGTTGTCTGTCTCTCCCGGCCCCCTTTTTGCCATGACCGTCCTGCCCGCCTCGCCCGATACCGCACCGGCCCGCCCTCACGACGCCGAGCCGACCGAAGAGAACATCCGCGATCTCGTCTACGCGTTCTACGACCGCGTGCGCATCGATCCGCTGCTCGGGCCCGTGTTCGACGCAAAGCTGGCCGGCCGCTGGGACGACCACCTGCCGAAGATGGTCACGTTCTGGTCGAGCCTCGTGCTCGGCACCAAGGGCTATCGCGGCAACGTGCAGCAGGCGCACCAGCCGCTCGACGGGATCGAGCCGGCCCATTTCAGCCGCTGGCTGTCGCTGTTCCTGAAGACCGTCGAGGCGCGCTACGCACCGCCCGCGGCGATCCGCTTCATGGAACCGGCCCTGCGGATCGCACAGAGCCTGCAGTTGAGCCGCTTCGGCTGGGATTACCGGATTCCGCCCGAGCAGCAGGCGCTGCTCGACGCGATCGCACCGCGCCGCCGCGGCGGGGACGACGGGGGCGACGATCCGCACGCGCTGCCGTCGCGTGCCCGCGGCGAGCCGTTTCCAACGAAGATCATCGGGCGCAGCACCGATCCGGACGCGTAACGGATTGCCATCACGGGTTGCCGTCACGCGCGGCGCTTGCGCGCATGCGGCGCCTTGCCGCACGATGCCGACGCCGCGCTCAGCGCCGCGTATTGCCCGATTCGATCCCCCAGCGCGCGAGCGCGGCATCGTCGGCGCTGCGCGCGTCGACCCAGCGCTCGCCGTCCGGCGTGGTTTCCTTCTTCCAGAACGGCGCTTCGGTCTTCAGGTAGTCCATCACGAACTCGCACGACGCAAACGCGTCGCCGCGGTGCGACGCAACCGTGGCGACCATCACGATCTGGTCGAGCGGCAGGAGCCTGCCGACGCGATGCACGATCGCGACGTCGATGCCCGGCCAGCGTCGGCCGGCCTCGGCCGCAATCTTCTCGAGCGCCTTCTCGGTCATCCCCGGATAGTGCTCGAGTTCCATCGCGGCAACCGCATCACCTTCGTTCAGATCGCGCACCGTGCCGACGAAGCACGCGACCGCGCCGATCTTCGGGTTGCGCGCACGCAATGCCGCGACCTCGGCGTTCAGGTCAAAGTCGTCGGTCTGGATTCGTACCGTTGCCATCGCCGGTGCCTCAACCGCCCGTCACCGGCGGAAAGAACGCCACTTCGCAGCCTTCGGTGAGCCGCGTATCGGGATCGGTCATCTCGTGATTGCACGCCATGCGCAGCGCGCGCCCTTCCGCGAGCGTCTCGGCCCATGCCCCGCCGCGCACGCGCAGCCATGCGCGCACGTCGCCCACGGTCGTGACGCTGTCCGGCACGTCGGCCTGCTCGTCGGCAACACCCAGTGCCTCGCGTACGCTTGCAAAAAATTTCAGCTGAATCTTCATGGTTCGGGAAGCCGTCGCGTTACGACAGCAGTTCGGAAAACGGAATGAAACGTACGGTCTCGCCGGCGCTGATCGCGTGCTGCGGCGGATTGTCGATCAGGCCGTCGCCCCACACCGTCGACGTCAGCACCGCCGAACTCTGGTTCGGGAACAGGTCGAGGCCGCCGGCCGCGTTCACGCGGGCACGCAGGAATTCGTTGCGGCGGTCGCCCTTGCCTTGCGAGAAGTCGGCGCGCAGCGACAGCGCGCGCGGCGCGACGTCGCGCACGCCGGACAGGCGCAGCAGGAACGGCCGCACGAACAGCAGGAACGTGACGAAACTCGATACCGGGTTGCCGGGCAGCCCGATGAAGTGCGCATCGGGGCGATCGTCGCCACGGCGCACCGCGCCGTAGGCAAGCGGCTTGCCGGGCTTCATCGCGATCTGCCACAGCGCGAGCCGCCCTTCGGCCTCGACGGCCGGCTTCACGTGATCCTCGTCGCCGACCGACACGCCGCCGCTCGTCAGGATCACGTCGTGATCGCGCGCGGCCGCGCGCAGCGTGTCGCGCGTCGCGGCGAGCGAATCGGGCACGATCCCGTAGTCGGTCACGTGGCAGCCGAGCCGCTCCAGCAGCCCGCGCAACGTGAAGCGGTTCGAGTTGTAGATCGCGCCGGGCTTCAGCGGCTCGCCCGGCATCGTCAGTTCGTCGCCGGTGAAGAACACCGCGACGCGAATCCGCCGCGCGACCGGCAACTGCGCGCAGCCGACCGATGCGGCAAGACCGAGCGCCTGCGGCGTGAGCCGCGTGCCGGCCGGCAGGATCACCGAGCCCTGCCGGATATCCGCGCCCTGCGCGGTGATCCATTCACCGGCCTTCGGCGTGTGCAGGATCTCGACCGCGTCGCCGTCGGCCGACGCCTGCTCCTGCATCACGACAGCGTCGGCGCCGGGCGGCACCGTCGCGCCGGTGAAGATCCGCGCGGCCGTGCCGGCTGCGAGCGGCGCGGCCGGATGGCCGGCCGGAATGCGCTGCGACACCGGCAAACGCCGCTCGCCATGCAGCAGGTCGGCGACGCGCACCGCATAGCCGTCCATCGCGCTCGTATGCATCGGCGGCACGTCGAGCGGCGAGCTCACGTCGGCCGCCAGCACGCGGCCGAGCGCATCGAGCGTGGCGACGGTTTCGACGCCGGGCAACGGCTTCGCGGCATCGAGCAGCGCGGCGAGCGCCTCGGCGGTCGACAGCATCGGCGCGCGCGGCGCCGCGGGATTGGGGTTCGACATCGATGGAATCGGGGATCGTTGGATGCAATACGCCATTGTAGCGACGCCGTCGCGCGGGCGCGCGATATGGCGGACATGCGGAAACTGTGATTCGCGCGAGCGCGCGGGTCTGGCACTTGTTTCACGCGCGATGCCGGTTTGACGGCAGCCGCGCGGCGGGATGCCGAACGCCTGCACGGCGCGGCACCGCCAAACGAAACGGCCGGAACCCCGATCCGTTCGACGAATCGGCATTCCGGCCGTCCTGCACAGCCGGGCTCTCGGCCCGGCCATGCGTCATGCGCCCGTATGGGCGGCGATGAAGTCCTTCACCTGCTGCGCGTCGGCCTTCACGACCTCGAAACGCTGCGGCAGCGCCTCGAGCCCGTCGAATGCGGCCGGACGCTCGGCTTCGCGATCGAGTGCCTCGCGAATCGTCTCGCCGAACTTGATCGGCTGTGCGGTCTCGAGCACGACCATCGGCACGCCCGCGTCGAGATGCTCGCGCGCGACCTTCACGCCGTCGGCCGTGTGCGTATCGATCATCGTGTCGTAACGCGAGAACACGTCGCGGATCGTCGCGATGCGGTCCGTGTGGCTGCTGCGGCCCGACACGAAACCGAACTCGGCGACCCGTGCGAAATCGCCGCTCGCCGCGAGATCGAAGCCGCCTTTCTCCTCGACGTCGCGGAACAGCTGCATCACGCGCGCCGGATCGCGGCCGAGCAGGTCGAACACGAAGCGCTCGAAGTTCGATGCCTTCGAGATGTCCATGCTCGGGCTGCTCGTGTGATAGGTGTTCTCGGCGCTGCGCACGCGATACGCGCCCGTGCGGAAGAACTCGTCGAGCACGTCGTTCTCGTTGGTCGCGACCACGAGCTTCGCGATCGGCAGGCCCATCATCCGCGCGATGTGGCCCGCGCAGACGTTGCCGAAATTACCCGACGGCACCGTGAACGACACGCGCTCGTCGTTGGACTGCGTTGCCGCGAAGTAGCCCTTGAAGTAGTACACGACCTGCGCGACGACGCGCGCCCAGTTGATCGAGTTGACCGTGCCGATCTTCTGCCGCGCCTTGAACGCGTGATCGTTCGACACCGCCTTCACGATGTCCTGGCAGTCGTCGAACACGCCTTCGACCGCGAGGTTGAAGATGTTCGGATCCTGCAGGCTGAACATCTGAGCCGTCTGGAACGCGCTCATCTTCTTGTGCGGCGACAGCATGAACACGCGCACGCCGGCCTTGCCGCGCATCGCGTATTCGGCCGCGCTGCCCGTGTCGCCGGACGTCGCGCCGAGAATGTTCAGCGTCTGCCCGTGCTTCGCGAGCGTGTACTCGAACAGGCTGCCGAGCAGCTGCATCGCCATGTCCTTGAACGCGAGCGTCGGGCCGTTCGACAGTTCGAGCAGCGACAGCGCCGCGCCGTTCTCGGTGCCGAGCGTCTTCAGCGGCGTGATGTCGGACGCGTTCTCGCCGTGGCGCGTGTTGCGGTACACGTCGGCCGTGTACGTGCGGCGCGTGATCGCGCGCAGGTCGTCGGCCGGCACGTCGTCGCAGAACTTCGACAGGATCTCGAACGCGAGATCCGCATACGACAGCGTGCGCCAGCGCGCGAGCTCGTCGGCCGACACCTTCGGATATTCGGACGGCAGGTACAGCCCGCCGTCCTTCGCGAGGCCGCCGAGCAGGATGTCGGAGAACGTGTGGCGCTCGCCGATGCCGGCGCCGCGCGTGGAGATGTAGTTCATGTCGCCTTCCGTCCTCAGTTCAGCGCTTCCATGCGCAGCTTCGTTACCTTCGAGACCACCGTCGAGAGGCTCTCGATCTGCGCGATCGCCGCGTTGACGTTCTTCTCGACCGTCTCGTGCGTGATCAGGATGATGTCGGTCTCGCCGTTCGCGCCGTCGATCTGCTCCGATTCCTTCTGCAGCAGCGCGTCGATCGAGATGCCCGACGCGGCGAGGATGCGCGTGATGTCGGCCAGCACGCCCGTCTGGTCGGCGACGCGCAGGCGCAGGTAGTAGCCGCTCGTCACTTCCTCGATCGGCAGGATCGGCGTGTTCGACAGGCTGTCCGGCTGGAACGCGAGATGCGGCACGCGATGCTCGGGGTCCGCCGTGTGCAGGCGCGTGACGTCGACGAGATCCGCGACCACGGCCGACGCGGTCGGCTCCGCGCCCGCGCCCTTGCCGTAATACAGCGTCGTGCCGACCGCGTCGCCGTGCACGACGACCGCGTTCATCGCGCCCTCGACGTTCGCGAGCAGGCGCTTTTCCGGGATCAGCGTCGGGTGCACGCGCAGCTCGATGCCGTTTGCGGCGCGGCGCGCGATGCCGAGCAGCTTGATCCGGTAGCCGAGTTCTTCCGCGTAGCGGATGTCGGTCGCGTCGAGCTTGCTGATGCCCTCGACGTATGCGCGGTCGAACTGCACCGGCACGCCGAACGCGATCGCGCTCATGATGGTCGCCTTGTGCGCGGCGTCGACGCCTTCGATGTCGAAGGTCGGATCGGCTTCCGCGTAGCCGAGCTCCTGCGCGGCCTTCAGCGCGGTCGCGAAGTCGAGCCCGCGATCGCGCATTTCCGACAGGATGTAGTTGGTCGTGCCGTTGATGATGCCCGCGATGTACTGGATGCGGTTCGCGGTCAGGCCTTCGCGCAGCGCCTTGATGATCGGGATGCCGCCGGCGACGGCCGCCTCGAACGCGACCATCACGCCCTTCGCGCGCGCGGCCTCGAAGATCTCGGTGCCGTGCACCGCGAGCAGCGCCTTGTTGGCCGTCACGACATGCTTGCCGTTCGCGATCGCGCGCAGCACGAGGTCGCGCGCGATGCCCGTGCCGCCGATCATCTCGGCGACGATTGCGATCGACGGATCATCGACGACCGCGTTGAAATCGTCGGTGATCTGCGCAGCGCCGGCATCGCCGCCGAGCGCAGCCAGCGCCTTGGCCGGGTTGCGCACCGCAATGCGCGTCACCTCGATGCCGCGCCCCGCGCGTCGCTTGATTTCTTCCTGGTTGCGGCCCAGCACCGTGAAGGTGCCGCTGCCCACCGTGCCGAAGCCCAACAGGCCAACTTTGATCGGTTCCATGCTGCGTGTGATCGATGAGTAAGAAGTAGTAAGTGCCGTGTGGTCCTGCCGCTCAGGCCGAATGGCGCTTGCGGTAGCCGTCGAGGAAGCGTGCGATCCGGTTGATCGAATCGGTCAGGTCGTCGAGGTTCGGCAGGAAGACCACGCGGAAGTGGTCCGGCGTCGTCCAGTTGAAGCCCGTACCCTGCACGAGCAGTACGCGCTCCTCGAGCAACAGGTCGAGAATGAACTGCTGGTCGTTCTGGATCGGATAAAGCTTCGGGTCGAGGCGCGGGAACATGTACAGCGCGGCCTGCGGCTTCACGCAGGTCACGCCCGGGATCGACGTGAGCATGTCGTACGCGAGTTCGCGCTGCTTGTACAGGCGCCCGCTCGGCATGATCAGCTCGTTGATGCTCTGGTAGCCGCCGAGCGCCGTCTGGATCGCGAACTGCCCGGGCACGTTCGCGCACAGGCGCATCGACGACAGGATGCCGAGCCCCTCGAGGTAATCCTTCGCGCGCCGGCGGTTGTCGCCGCCGAGGCCCGACACGGCCATCCAGCCCGCGCGGTAGCCGCACGAGCGATAGCTCTTCGACAGGCTGTTGAACGTGACGGTGATCACGTCCTCCGACAGCGACCCCAGCGCCGTATGCTCGAGGCCGTCGTAGACGATCTTGTCGTACACCTCGTCAGCGAACACGATCAGCCCGTGCTGGCGCGCGATCTCGAGCAGTTCGAGCAGCAATTCGTCCGAATAAAGCGCGCCCGTCGGGTTGTTCGGGTTGATCACGACGATCGCCTTCGTGTTCGGCGTGATCTTGCGGCGGATGTCGTCGAGATCGGGCATCCACGCGTTCTGCTCGTCGCAGATGTAATGCACCGGCGTGCCGCCCGACAGGCTGACCGCCGCCGTCCACAGCGGGTAGTCGGGCGCGGGCAGCAGCACTTCGTCGCCGTCGTTCAGGAGCGCCTGGGTCGCCATCACGATCAGCTCGGACGCGCCGTTGCCGATGTAGATGTCGTCGAGGCCGACGCCCACGACACCCTTTTCCTGCGTGTAGTGCATCACGGCCTTGCGGGCCGAGAACACGCCCTTCGAATCCGAATAGCCGGACGACGTCGGCAGGTTGCGGATCATGTCCTGGATGATCTCGTCCGGCGCATCGAAACCGAACGGCGCGAGGTTGCCGATGTTCAGCTTGATGATGCGGTGGCCTTCTTCCTCGAGGCGCTTCGCGTGCTCGAGCACCGGGCCACGGATGTCGTAGCAGACGTTGAGCAGCTTGTTCGACTTCTGAATCGGTTTCACGACGACACGGTTCCTGGGTTGGCCTTGCGGCCGGGGGGACGGGATCAAAACTGGAAAGCGGCCGGTCTGTGCGCGCTGTCTAGACTGGGGAAAAGCGGGCGGTCGGGCGCGGCTTGTGGCGACGCGCGACGCAAGTGGCGCCCGGGGGCGACCAAAAAGTTATAATTTAGCGGATTTTGGCCGACTTTCGCAATGCACCATAGCCGCGCCGGGCCCACGCCGTCAGGCGTCCCGCGTGCCCGGGCAAGCGAAACCGGCCCTCCGGGCCCCTGTGGCCCTGCGACACATTCCCCTACGGAACCGCGGAATACCGATTTGAAACTGCACCAGGACACGAGCGGCGCGCTCAACACCGTCACCGGCTACGGCCCCGATTACGTCGACGTCAATCTCGAACGCCATGAAACGAGCGTCATCGTGCTGCCCGGCGCGCCGGTCCAGATGTGGCCGGTGTCGTCGTTCGACGCGCTCGCGCCCGAGCATTTCGCGATGCTGCTCGACCCGACGCCCGAACTCGTCATCTTCGGCAGCGGCGCACGGCTGCGCTTCCCGCACCCGCGGCTCGTCGCGGCGCTCACGGCCAAGCGGATCGGCGTCGAGACGATGGATTTCCAGGCTGCCTGCCGCACCTACAACATCCTGATGGCCGAAGGCCGCAAAGTCGCCGCCGCGCTCTTAATTGAACGTTAATCCCCGATGCGGTAAAACTCGGGCCGGCGCAGCGGGTCGATCCCCGGATCGGCCCGGCCAGGCCGCCCGCCCCCGGCGCAACCCGCCGGCGGCCCGTCACAACAACCAACAGGCTGAAAATCCATGAACGATACGCCGTCGAGGCTACCGCTCAACCGCATCACGCTCGTCCTCCTCGTCGTCGCGCTCGCGATCGTCTGGTTCGCGCCGCTCGGGCTGCGCCACCTGATCCCGAGCGACGAAGGCCGCTACGCGGAAATGGCGCGCGAGATGTTCGTCACCGGAGACTGGATCACGCCGCGCTACAACGGCTACAAGTACTTCGAGAAGCCGCCGCTGCAGACCTGGATGAACGCGCTCACGTTCGCGTGGTTCGGCATCGGCGAATGGCAGGCGCGCCTCTACACGGCCCTCGCGAGCTTCGCCGGCGTGCTGCTGGTCGGCTTCACGGGCGCGCGCCTGTTCAACCCGCTGTCGGGCTTCCTCGCCGCCGTCGTGCTCGCGGCGTCGCCGTACTGGAACCTGATGGGCCACTTCAACGCACTCGACATGGGCCTTGCGTTCTGGATGGCGCTGTCGCTCTGCTCGCTGCTGCTCGCGCAACGGCCCGGGCTGCGCCCGGCCGCGGCGCGCGGCTGGATGTGGGCGTGCTGGGCCGCGATGGCGTTCGCGGTGCTGTCGAAGGGCCTCGTCGGCCTGATCCTGCCCGGCGCCGTGCTCGTGCTCTATACGCTGATCGCGCGCGACTGGGCGCTCTGGAAGCGCCTGTACCTGGTGAGCGGCCTCGTGATCTTCTTCGCGATCGTCACGCCGTGGTTCGTGCTCGTCCAGCAGCGCAACCCCGAGTTCTTCAACTTCTTCTTCATCGTCCAGCAGTTCCGCCGGTACCTGACCCCGGAACAGAACCGTCCGGGCCCGCTCTACTACTTCGTGCCCGTGCTGCTGGTCGGCTTCCTGCCGTGGCTGTCGGTTGCGTGGCAGAGCATCCGCCATGCGCTGCGGATGCCGCGCCAGCCGAACGGCTTCTCGCCGATGCTCGTGCTGCTGATCTGGAGCGCATTCATCTTCCTGTTCTTCAGCGCGTCGCATTCGAAGCTGATCTCGTACGTGCTGCCGGTCGCGCCGGCGCTCGCGCTGATCATCGGCGCGTACCTGCCGCTGATGACCGCCGACCGCTTCCGCCGCCACCTGCTCGGCTACCTCGTGTTCTTCGTCGCCGCGGCGTTCGGGATCATCTTCCTCGCGTACCAGGGCGATGCCCGCACGCCGAACGCGCTGTACCGCGCGTTCCAGATGTGGCTGTACGCGGGCCTCGCGGTCGCGGCCGCGCTGACGCTCGCGGCCGCCTGGCTGAACCGCCGCGCGGGCGTCGCCGCCGCGCTAGCCGCGTTCGGCGCCGCGTGGCTCGCCTTCGGCACGATCGGCGGCACCGGGCACGACGAGTTCGGCCGCTACAGCTCGGGCGCGCTGCTCGCGCCGACGGTGCGCGCCGAGCTGGCGAAACTGCCGCCCGACACGCCGTTCTACTCGATCGAGATGCTCGATCACACGTTCCCGTTCTACATGGGCCACACGACGATCATGGTCCAGCGCCGGGACGAGCTCGGGTTCGGCATCTCGATGGAGCCGAACAAGTGGATTCCGACCGTCGACGAATGGATCACGCGCTGGAAGCAGGAAACCCATGCGCTCGCGATCATGCCGCCCGGCCAGTACGACGCCCTGGTCAAGCAAGACGTGCCGATGCGCGTGATTGCGCGCGACAACCGTCGCGTGATCGTCGAGAAACCGCAATCGTAAGGACGCCCATCGCATGAATCCCGTTTCGCTCGTCTGCATCGTCACCGGCGTGATGCTCAACGCCGTTGCGCAACTGCTGCTGAAGGCCGGCGTCAACGCCGTCGGGCACTTCGAATTCAGCCGTGCGAACATCATCCCGGTCGGGCTGAAGATCGCCACCCAGCTGCCGATCATCGGCGGCCTCGGCTGCTACGTGCTGAGCGTCGTGGTCTGGATCCTCGGGCTGTCGCGGGTCGACGTGTCGATCGCGTACCCGATGCTGTCGCTCGGCTACGTCGTCAACGCGTTCGCGGCCTGGTACCTGTTCGGCGAGGTGCTGTCGGTCCAGCGGCTCGTCGGCATCGGCATCATCCTGATCGGCGTGCTGGTGCTCGCGCGAAGCTGAGCATGCCCCGCCGCGTTAAGCGTCCGCCTACAAAAAATCACGGTGCGTTTCCGCCAACCGGTGTTTAATGCCGGTTTCGGCCGGGATCGCCCGACCCTTTTATTACACGCCATTACAGGCCAAAGCGTACATGAGCCAGACTACCGCTCCGTTTCTGCCGTTCACCCGCCCCGAGATCGATGAGGAAACCATCCAGGGCGTCGTCGAAGTGCTGCGTTCGGGCTGGATCACCACGGGCCCGCAAAGCCAGAAATTCGAAGCGGCGCTGTCCGAATACTGCGGCGGCCGTCCCGTCCGCGCGTTCAACTCGGGCACCTGCACGCTCGAGATCGGCCTGCGCATCGCGGGCGTCGGCCCCGGCGACGAGGTGATCACGACGCCGGCGTCGTGGGTCTCGACCAGCAACGTGATCCTCGAGACGGGCGCGACGCCCGTGTTCGCCGACATCGATCCCGTCACGCGCAACATCGACCTCGACAAGCTCGAGCAGGCGATCACGCCGCGCACGAAGGCGATCATCCCGGTGTTCCTGTCCGGCCTGCCGGTCGACATGGACCGCCTGTACGCGATCGCGCGCGCGCACAAGCTGCGCGTGATCGAGGACGCCGCGCAGGCGTTCGGTTCGACGTGGAACGGCAAGCGCATCGGCGCGATCGGCGACATCGTGTCGTTCAGCTTCCACGCGAACAAGAACCTCACGACGATCGAAGGCGGCGCGCTCGTGCTGAACAACGAGGAAGAAGCGACGCTCGCGCAGAAGTACCGGCTGCAGGGCATCACGCGCACGGGCTTCGACGGGATGGACTGCGACGTGCTCGGCGGCAAGTACAACCTGACCGACGTCGCCGCGCGCGTCGGCCTGGGCCAGCTGCCGCACCTCGAACGCTTCACCGCCCAGCGCCGCGCGCTCGCACGCGCGTATTTCGCCGCATTCGACGGCAGCGCGGCCGTGAAGCTCGGCGTCGGCCTGCCGGTCGCCGAATTCGAGAACGGCAACTGGCACATGTTCCTGATCACGCTGCCGCTCGAGCGGCTGACGATCACCCGCGCCGAGTTCATGGCGCAGATGAAGGAACGCGGCATCGGCACGGGCATCCACTACCCGGCGATCCATCTTTTCACGCTGTACCGTGCGCGCGGCTTCAAGGAGGGCATGTTCCCCCACGCCGAACGGTACGGCGCGTCGACCGTCACGCTGCCGCTCTTCACGCAGATGACGGAAGGCGATGTGCGTCGCGTGGTCGACGCCATCAACCAGATTTGCGAACAATACGGAAATTAAGCGTACATGAGTCACCTTGAAGCACGCGCCGGGCATCCGGGCGCCGGGCACCTGGACGCAGGCCGTCCCGAAGTATCGGTCATCATCCCCGTGTACAACGAGGAAGACGGCCTCGCCGCGCTGTTCGCGCGGCTGTATCCGGCGCTCGACGCACTCGACACGTCATACGAAGTGATCCTGATCAACGACGGCAGCCGCGACCGCTCGGCCGCGATGCTCGCCGATCAGTTCCACGTGCGTCCCGACACGACGCGCATCGTGCTGCTCAACGGCAACTACGGCCAGCACATGGCGATCCTCGCCGGCTTCGCGCAATCGCGCGGCGAGATCGTCATCACGCTCGACGCCGACCTGCAGAACCCGCCCGAGGAAATCGGCAAGCTGATCGCGAAGATGCGCGAGGGCTACGACTACGTCGGCTCGATCCGCAAGCAGCGCCAGGACAGCCTGTGGCGGCGCAAGGCGTCGCAGATGATGAACCGGCTGCGCGAGCGCATCACGCGCATCAAGATGACCGACCAGGGCTGCATGCTGCGCGCGTACAGCCGCCGCATCATCGATACGATCAACGTGTGCGGCGAAGTCAACACGTTCATCCCCGCGCTCGCCTATACGTTCGCGCAGAAGCCGACCGAAATCGAGGTCGCGCACGAGGAGCGCTTTGCCGGCGAATCGAAGTACTCGCTGTACAGCCTGATCCGGCTGAACTTCGACCTCGTGACGGGCTTCTCGGTCGTGCCGCTGCAGTGGCTGTCGTTCATCGGCGTGATCCTGTCGCTCGGCTCCGCCGCGCTGTTCGTGCTGCTGCTCGTGCGACGCTTCATCGTCGGCGCGGAAGTGCAAGGCGTGTTCACGCTGTTCGCGATCACGTTCTTCCTGCTCGGCGTGATCATCTTCGCGCTCGGCCTGCTCGGCGAGTACGTCGGCCGCATCTACCAGCAGGTGCGCGCACGGCCGCGCTACCTGATCCAGGCCGTGCTCGAGCAACACGACGGCGTGCCGCCGGTGTCCGCCGGCGCGAACCGCACGGGAGCCGGGCAATGAAACCGCGCGCAGTCGTCTTCGCGTATCACAACGTCGGCGTGCGCTGCCTGCAGGTGCTGCTCGCGCGCGGTGTCGACGTCGCACTCGTCGTCACGCACGAGGACAACCCGAACGAGAACATCTGGTTCGGCAGCGTCGCATCGGTCGCCGCCGAGCACGGGATCCCGGTCGTCACGCCGGCCGATCCCGCCGATCCGGCGCTGCGCCGCGCGGTGTCCGACGCGCAGCCCGATTTCATCTTCTCGTTCTACTACCGTCACATGCTGCCGGTGGACCTGCTCGCGATCGCGCCGCGCGGCGCGTACAACATGCACGGCTCGCTGCTGCCGAAATACCGGGGTCGGGTACCGACCAACTGGGCCGTGCTGAACGGCGAGACCGAAACCGGCGCGACGCTGCACGAGATGGCCGCGAAGCCCGACGCGGGCGCGATCATCGCCCAGACCGCGGTGCCGATCCTGCCGGACGACACGGCCACGCAGGTGTTCGACAAGGTCACGGTGGCCGCCGAGCAGACGCTCTGGCGCGTACTGCCCGCGCTGCTCGCGGGCGAGGCGCCGCACCTGCCGAACGATCTCGCGACCGGCAGTTACTACGGCGGGCGCAAGCCCGAAGACGGCCGCGTCGACTGGTCGAAGCCGGCCGCGCAGGTCTACAACCTGGTGCGCGCGGTCGCGCCCCCGTATCCGGGCGCGTTCACGGACGTCGACGGCACGCGTTTCGTGATCGCGCGCGCGCGCCTCGCGGCGCCCGGCAGCGCGGCAGCGGCCGCCGCGGCAGATTTGCCGCCCGGCCTGCACGTAAGCGATAATGCGCTATTCGGCGTCTGCGGCGACAGCCGCGCCCTATCCATTCTCGAGCTGTGGCAGCAGCGCGACGGCAGCGAAACCGTCGTGACGCCCGCGGAATTCGCGCAGTTCATTCATTCTTCCCGTCATTCATGAAAGCAAAAAAAGTCCTGATCCTGGGTGTGAACGGCTTCATCGGCCATCACCTGTCGAAGCGCATTCTTGAAACCACCGATTGGGAAGTGTTCGGCATGGACATGCAGACCGATCGGCTTGGCGACCTCGTCAACCACGAGCGGATGCATTTCTTCGAAGGTGACATCACGATCAACAAGGAGTGGGTCGAGTATCACGTGAAGAAGTGCGACGTGATCCTGCCGCTCGTCGCGATCGCGACGCCCGCCACTTATGTCCAGCAGCCGCTGCGCGTGTTCGAACTCGACTTCGAGGCGAACCTGCCGATCGTGCGTTCGGCCGTCAAGTACGGCAAGCACCTCGTGTTCCCGTCGACCTCAGAGGTCTACGGCATGTGCTCGGACGAGCAGTTCGACCCGGATGCATCGGCCCTCACCTACGGCCCGATCAACAAGCCGCGCTGGATCTACGCGTGCTCGAAGCAGCTGATGGACCGCGTGATCTGGGGCTACGGGATGGAAGGCCTGAACTTCACGCTGTTCCGCCCGTTCAACTGGATCGGCCCGGGCCTCGACTCGATCTACACGCCGAAGGAAGGCAGCTCGCGCGTCGTCACGCAGTTCCTCGGCCACATCGTGCGCGGCGAGAACATCAGCCTCGTCGACGGCGGTTCGCAGAAGCGCGCGTTCACCGACATCGGCGACGGCATCAGCGCGCTGATGAAGATCATCGAGAACAAGGACGGCGTCGCGTCGGGCAAGATCTACAACATCGGGAATCCGAAGAACAACTTCTCGGTTCGCGAACTCGCGCACAAGATGCTCGAACTGGCGGCGGAATTCCCCGAATACGCCGATTCGGCCAAGCAGGTGAAGCTCGTCGAGACGACGTCCGGCGCGTACTACGGCAACGGCTACCAGGACGTGCAGAACCGCGTGCCGAAGATCGACAACACGATGCAGGAGCTCGGCTGGGCACCGCAGGCGACGTTCGACGACGCGCTGCGCAACATCTTCGAAGCGTATCGCGGCCACGTCGCCGACGCGCGCGCGCTCGTCGAGCAGCAAGGCTGAGCGGGACGTTCGCTTGGCTCGCATCGTCCTCAAGATCGACGTCGACACGCTGCGCGGCACGCGCGAAGGCGTGCCGAACCTCGCGCGCATCTTCGACCGCTTCAGTGCGCGCGCGACTTTCCTCTTCAGCCTCGGGCCCGATCACACGGGCTGGGCGCTGCGGCGCGTGTTCCGCCCCGGCTTCCTGAAGAAGGTGTCGCGCACGTCGGTGGTCGAACACTACGGCGTGAAGCAGCTGATGTACGGCGTGCTGCTGCCGGGCCCCGACATCGGCCGCCGCGCGATCGCCGACATGCGCGCGATTCACGAGGCCGGCTTCGAATGCGGGATCCACACGTGGGATCACGTGTACTGGCAGGACAACGTCCGTGCGCGCGATCGCGACTGGACCGCGCGTGAAATGCAGAAGAGTCACGCGCGCTTCATCGAGATCTTCGGCGCGCCGCCCGTCACGCACGGCGCGGCCGGCTGGCAGATGAACGATTCCGCGTTCGAGCAGATCGACGCATGGGGGATGCGCTACGCATCCGACGGCCGCGGCCATTCGCCGTACCTCCCCGTCGTCAACGGCCGCACGCTGTCGCACGTGCAGATGCCGACCACGCTGCCGACGCTCGACGAAGTGCTCGGCATCGACGGCGTCGACACGCACAACGTCGCCGCGCACATCCTCAAGTTCACCGAAACCAATCCGCACGACCAGGTGTTCACGCTGCATGCGGAACTGGAAGGCCAGAAGCTCGCGCCCGTGTTCGAGCAACTGCTCGCTGGCTGGCGCGCGCAAGGCCACACGTTTGCGACGATGGGCGACTACCACGCGACGCTGGACCGCGACTCGCTGCCATCGTACCCTGTCACGT
>NZ_LDVA01000248.1:0-51206 GCF_050768715.1 Burkholderia sp. ZZQ-2
AAGATGCTGCTTTCATCGATATATCCCCGTATTGATCACGCGGCCGGAAAGGTCGGTCCCGGCGTACCCGCGATGGCTGGCCATGCCGCGCGTCCTGCGCCCGCACGGCGGATAGCCGGTGCCGGGCGCGGCGCGCCAGTTGTCATTGGGTCGTTCTACGGCCGCCACCGCCGTTTCTTGAGTCCGGTAAACCACGCACCGGCCCCGGGCGCCCGCCCCGCTTGCGGGCGGGCGTGCCGCCAGCGTTATACCCGGCCAAAAAAGCGGGCATCGATCGATCCGTCGGATGAATGTCCGATTCACGATAAAACTTGTCCGGACATTCCCGATACGCCACATTACACTTCTTTGACGCAGCAACGATTCAAGACGCGCCGATCCCCAGCAGAGCGCGCCCGCCACCTCAACTCGTTCAGCTCTCACATGGAAACCAGCCTCGACACCGGCTCCGCCGGCGCAGCCGCCACCCAGCCTTCCGCGCCACCCGTCGCCCGCACCGTCTACCCGGTGCTCGGCGCAATCAGCTTCTCGCACATGCTCAACGACATGATCCAGTCGTTGATCCTCGCGATCTACCCGATGCTCAAGAGCCAGTTCGCGCTGTCGTTCGCGCAGATCGGCCTGATCACGCTCACCTACCAGATCACCGCGTCGCTGCTGCAGCCGCTCGTCGGCCTCTATACCGACAAGCGTCCGAAACCGTATTCGCTGCCGGTCGGCATGGGTTTCACGCTCGCCGGGCTGCTGCTGATGTCGGTCGCGCCGAATTTCCCGATGTTGCTGGTGGCCGCGGCGCTCGTCGGCTGCGGCTCGTCGGTGTTCCATCCCGAATCGTCGCGCGTCGCGCGGATGGCGTCGGGCGGCCAGCACGGGCTCGCGCAGTCGGTGTTCCAGGTCGGCGGCAACGCGGGCTCCGCGCTCGGGCCGCTGCTCGCCGCGCTCGTGATCATTCCGCACGGCCAGCACAGCATCGCGTGGTTCTCGGCAGCCGCGCTCGTCGCGATGATCGTGCTCACGCAGATCGGCCACTGGTACAAGAAGCATCCGTCGATGAAGAAGAAGGCCGCGGCGGCCGGCCACCCGACGCTGTCGCGCGGCCGCGTGATGGGCGCGATCGGCGTGCTGGTGCTGCTCGTGTTCTCGAAGTACTTCTACCTCGCGAGCATCAACAGCTATTTCACGTTCTACCTGATCGACAAGTTCCACCTGTCGGTGCAGGCCGCGCAGATCCACCTGTTCGTGTTCCTCGCGGCCGTGGCGGCGGGCACGCTGATCGGCGGGCCGGTGGGCGACCGGATCGGCCGCAAGTACGTGATCTGGGTATCGATCCTCGGCGTCGCGCCGTTCACGCTGCTGCTGCCGTACGCGAACCTGTTCTGGACCAGCGTGCTGACCGTGATCATCGGCATCGTGCTCGCGTCCGCGTTCGCCGCGATCCTGGTCTACGCGACGGAGCTGATGCCCGGCAAGGTCGGGATGGTCGCGGGCCTGTTCTTCGGCTTCGCGTTCGGCCTCGGCGGTGTCGGCGCGGCCGTGCTCGGCCAGCTCGCCGACGCGACGAGCATCACGTTCGTCTACAAGGTGTGCTCGTTCCTGCCGCTGATCGGCGTGCTGACGGTGTTCCTGCCGAACCTCGAAAGCAGCCGGCGCAAGAAGGCGTAAAAAAACGGCCGCGGCGCGCCTGCCGGCGCCGCGGCCGTGATGCTCCGATCGACGGGATCGACGGCGGCTTCAGGCCGCCGTCGTCGCATGCAGCGTCAGGAAACGCTTGAGGATGCCGGACGAATAGCTGCTCGCAATCGCCGACAGGAAGTGCGAGAACGACTGCGTCGCGTGATCGTCGGCCGTATCGGAGATCGTGCGCACGAGCGCGAACGGCACGTCGTGCTCCGCGCACACCTGCGCGATCGCGGCCCCTTCCATTTCGACCGCGAGCGCATCCGGCAGCGCGTCGCGCAGCGCGACGACCTCGCGCTCGCTCGACACGAAGCGGTCGCCGCTGATGACGAGCCCCGCGTGCAGCGTCGCGCCGGCCAGGCTGAAGCGTGCGGCGAACTGCGCACCCTCTTCCGCGACGAATTGCGTGCACGCGGCCCGCAGGCGCGCGGTCAGTGCGGCGTCGGTCGCGAAACGCGTGATGCCGAGCAACGGCACCTCGTAGCGCGGAAACAGCGGCGACGCGTCGAGATCGTGCTGCAGCAGCGTATCGGCCACGACGACATCGCCGACGCGCACCGTGCGCGACACACCGCCCGCGACGCCGGTGAACACGATGCCCGACACGCCGAACACGTGGATCAGCGCGCTGACCGTCGCGGCGGCCGCGACCTTGCCGACCCGCGCGAGCGTCACCACACAGGCCGCGCCGTGCACGGTACCGACGTGATAATCGCGGCGGCCGAGCGTGACCGTCTTCATCGCGCCGTCGGCGCGCATCGCGGCGATCAGGTCGCCGAGTTCCTCGGGCAGCGCGGCCAGGATGCCGAGCGGTCGAATCGAAGCCGTGCCCACCATGTCGATGCCGGTCATTCCACCGCCTGCAGTTTCGCGACCGCGAGCGCGAGCCACTTCTCGCCGTGCCGCTTGAATTTCACCTGTGCCTTCGCATCGGTGCCGTTGCCTTCGAGCGCGGTGACCGTGCCTTCGCCGAACTTGGTATGGAACACCTGCTGGCCGACGCGGAAACCGGTATCGGCTGCACGCTGCTTGTTCGCGAACGCCGGCAGCGGCGCGGTCACGGCCGCATCGACGATCTGCTCGCGACTGCCGCCGCCCGGCCGCGCGAACCAGTCGCGCCCGTACCCGGCGTTGTCCGACCGGCCACCCCAGCGCGAACCGGCCTCGACCTTCGGCGTCAGCCACTTGAGCACGTGTTCGGGCAGCTCGTCGAAGAAGCGCGAGCGCACGTTGTAACGCGTCTGGCCATGCAGCATCCGGCTCTGCGCGAACGACAGGTAGAGCCGCTCCTTCGCGCGCGTGATCGCGACGTACATCAGCCGGCGCTCTTCCTCGAGACCGTCCGATTCGAGCACGCTGTTCTCGTGCGGGAACAGCCCTTCCTCGAGGCCCGTGATGAACACGGCCGAGAATTCGAGCCCCTTCGCCGCGTGCACCGTCATCAGCTGCACGGCGTCCTGGCCGGCCTGCGCCTGGTTGTCGCCGGCCTCCAGCGACGCATGCGACAGGAAACCGGCGAGCGGCGTCATCGTGTCGGGGTTCTGTGCCGGGTCGGCAGGCGATACCGGGTCGAGCACGTCGACCGCCTGATCGTCCGCCGCGGAGCCGAGCTCCGGGGCCGCGATCGCGCCTGCGCGCAGCGGAATCGAACGGGCCGGCGTGTCGAGCCCGTAGCCCTCCTCTGCGATGAACGCGGTGGCCGCGTTCACGAGTTCCTGCAAGTTCTCGAGACGGTCCTGGCCTTCGCGCTCGCCCTGGTAGAAATCGGCGAGACCGCTGGCGCGCACGATGTGCTCGACGGTGTCGGGCAGGTTCATCTGCTGCGTGTCGGCGCGCATCTTCGCGACCAGGTTCGCGAACCCGCCGAGGCTCGTGCCGGCCTTGCCCGTCACGTACGGAATCGCGGCGGCCATCGAGCAGCCGTACAGGCGCGCGGCGTCGGCGAGCTGCTCGATCGAGCGCGCGCCGATTCCGCGGGTCGGGAAGTTCACGACGCGCACGAACGCGGTGTCGTCGTTCGGGTTGTCGATCAGGCGCAGGTACGCGAGCGCGTGCTTCACTTCCTGGCGTTCGAAGAAGCGCAGGCCGCCGTACACGCGGTACGGGATGCCCGACGACATCAGCGTGTGCTCGATCGAGCGCGACTGCGCGTTGCTGCGGTACAGGACGGCCACTTCGCTGCGCGCCATCCCGGTGTTGATCAGCGAGCGGATCTCCTCGACGATCCAGCCGGCTTCCTGCGAATCGGTGCTCGCCTCGTACACGCGCACGGGTTCGCCGTGGCCCGCGTCGGTGCGCAGGTTCTTGCCGAGGCGGTGCGCGTTGTTCGAGATCAGCTGGTTCGCCGCGTCGAGGATGTTGCCGTGCGACCGGTAGTTCTGCTCGAGCTTGATCAGGTTGCGCACCCGGAATTCGTCTTCGAAGTCGCGCATGTTGCCGACGTTCGCGCCGCGGAACGCGTAGATCGACTGATCGTCGTCGCCGACCGCGAAGATCGCGTTCTGGCCGCCCGCGAGCATCTTGAGCCACGCGTACTGCAGCTTGTTGGTGTCCTGGAACTCGTCGACGAGGATGTGCCGGAAGCGCGCCTGGTAGTGCGCGCGCAGCGGCGCGTTGTACGCGAGCAATTCATAGCAGCGCAGCAGCAGCTCGGGGAAATCGACGACGCCCTCGCGCTGGCACTGCTGGTCGTATGCCTGGTACAGCTCGACGAACTTGCGGTTGAAGTTGTCGGTCGCGTCGACCTTGTCGGGACGCAGCCCCTGCTCCTTCGCATTGTTGATGAAGTACTGGACGTTCTTCGGCGGGTACTTCTCGTCGTCGACGTTCGCCGCCTTCATCAGCCGCTTGATCGCGGACAGCTGGTCGGCCGTGTCGAGGATCTGGAAGGCCTGCGGCAGGCCGGCGTCGCGCCAGTGCGTGCGCAGCATCCGGTTGCACAGGCCGTGGAACGTGCCGATCCACATCCCGCGCGTGTCGATCGGCATCATCGCCGACAGGCGCGCCATCATCTCGCGGGCGGCCTTGTTCGTGAAGGTCACGGCGAGCACGGTGGGCGGCGATGCGTAGCCCTGCTGGATCAGCCACGCGATGCGCGTGATCAGCACGCGGGTCTTGCCGCTGCCCGCCCCTGCGAGGATCAGCGCCGGTTCGTTCGGCAACGTGACGGCGGCGAGTTGTTCGGGGTTCAGATTGGCGAGCAGGTCGGGCATGGAGCGGCAGCGAACGGGCGAGGAAAATGCGGACCCGACATTATAAGGCGGCCGGACGATGCCGTTCCCGATCCGTTCGACCGCCCGTCGCGGGTACGTTGCCGGCACGTGGCGGCCGCGTCGCGACGGGCCCGCGCCGGCAAGGCGATGGCTGGTCGATGTGCATCCATTTATAATTGTCGGATTCGGCATCCAATTCACGCATTTTTCGGCAGATTTCCAACATGAGCGACAACACGCTTGCGAAGAGTTTCGAGCCCCACACCATCGAGTCCCATTGGGGGCCGGAGTGGGAAAAGCGCGGTTACGCGGCCCCGGCATTCGATCCGGCCCGCCCCGATTTCTCGATCCAGTTGCCGCCGCCGAACGTGACGGGCACGCTGCACATGGGCCACGCGTTCAACCAGACGATCATGGACGGCCTCGCCCGCTACCACCGGATGCTCGGCGAGAACACGCTGTGGGTGCCCGGCACCGACCACGCGGGGATCGCGACCCAGATCGTCGTCGAGCGCCAGCTCGACGCGCAGGGCGTGTCGCGCCACGACCTCGGCCGCGAGAAGTTCGTGGAGCGCGTGTGGGAATGGAAGGAAAAATCCGGTTCGACGATCACCGGCCAGGTGCGCCGCATCGGCGCGTCCACCGACTGGTCGCGCGAATACTTCACGATGGACGACAAGATGTCGGCCGCCGTGCGCGACGTGTTCGTCACGCTTTATGAACAGGGCCTGATCTACCGCGGCAAGCGCCTCGTCAACTGGGATCCGGTGCTGTTGACCGCCGTGTCGGATCTCGAAGTCGTGAGCGAAGAGGAAAACGGCCACCTGTGGCACATCCGCTACCCGCTCGTCGACGGCTCGGGCTCGCTGACCGTTGCCACGACGCGCCCGGAAACGATGCTCGGCGACGTCGCGCTGATGGTCCATCCGGAAGACGAGCGCTACGCGCACCTGATCGGCAAGCTCGTCACGCTGCCGCTGACGGGCCGCGAGATCCCGGTGATCGCCGACGACTACGTCGACCGCGAGTTCGGCACGGGCGTCGTGAAGGTCACGCCCGCGCACGACTTCAACGACTACCAGGTCGGCCTGCGCCACAAGCTCGCGCCGATCGAGATCCTGACGCTCGACGCGAAGATCAACGACAACGGCCCCGAGCAGTATCGCGGCCTCGACCGCTTCGACGCGCGCAAGGCGATCGTCGCCGATCTCGACGCGCAGGGCTTCCTCGATTCCGTGAAGCCGCACAAGCTGATGGTGCCGCGCGGCGACCGCACGGGCGTCGTCATCGAGCCGATGCTGACCGACCAGTGGTTCGTCGCGATGACGAAGCCGGCGCCGGAAGGCACGTTCAATCCCGGCAAGTCGATCACGGAAACGTCGCTCGACGTCGTGCGCAACGGTCAGATCAAGTTCGTGCCGGAAAACTGGACGACCACCTATTACCAGTGGCTCGAGAACATCCAGGACTGGTGCATCTCGCGCCAGCTGTGGTGGGGCCACCAGATTCCCGCGTGGTACGGCGAGAACGGCGAGGTGTTCGTCGCGCGCAACGAGGAAGAAGCGCGCGCGCAGGCTGCCGCGAAGGGTTACGCGGGCGCGCTGAAGCGCGACGAGGACGTGCTCGACACGTGGTTCTCGTCGGCGCTCGTGCCGTTCTCGTCGCTCGGCTGGCCGAACGAAACGCCTGAACTGAAGCACTTCCTGCCGTCGTCGGTGCTCGTCACGGGCTTCGACATCATCTTCTTCTGGGTCGCCCGGATGGTGATGATGACCACGCACTTCACGGGCCAGGTGCCGTTCCACACCGTCTACGTGCACGGCCTCGTGCGCGACGCGGAAGGCCAGAAGATGTCGAAGAGCAAGGGCAACACGCTCGACCCGATCGACATCGTCGACGGTATCGATCTCGACACGCTGGTCGCGAAGCGCACGACGGGCCTGATGAACCCGAAACAGGCCGCGACGATCGAGAAGAAAACGCGCAAGGAATTCCCGGACGGCATCGCCGCGTTCGGCACCGATGCGCTGCGCTTCACGATGGCGTCGATGGCAACGCTCGGCCGCAACGTGAACTTCGACCTCGCGCGCTGCGAGGGCTATCGCAACTTCTGCAACAAGCTGTGGAACGCGACGCGCTTCGTACTGATGAACTGCGAAGGCCACGACTGCGGCAGCGACAAGCCGGAAGTCTGCGGCGCGGGCGATTGCGGCCCGGGCGGCTACCTCGACTTCTCGGCGGCCGACCGCTGGATCGTGTCGCTGCTGCAGCGCACCGAGGCCGACATCGCGAAGGGCTTCGCCGATTACCGCTTCGACAACATCGCAAGCAGCATCTACAAGTTTGTGTGGGACGAGTACTGCGACTGGTATCTCGAACTCGCGAAGGTGCAGATCCAGAACGGCACGCCGGAACAGCAGCGCGCAACGCGCCGCACGCTGCTGCGCGTGCTCGAAACGGTGCTGCGCCTCGCGCACCCGATCATCCCGTTCATTACCGAAGCGCTCTGGCAGAAGGTCGCGCCGCTCGCCGGCCGCTATCCGGAAGGCAAGGCCGACGGAGAAGCGTCGCTGATGGTGCAGGCGTACCCGGTCGCGAACCTGCAGAAGATCGACGAGGTGTCCGAACAGTGGGCGGCCGACCTGAAGGCGATCGTCGACGCGTGCCGCAACCTGCGCGGCGAGATGAACCTGTCGCCGGCAACCAAGGTGCCGCTGCTTGCCGCCGGCGATGCCGAGCGCCTGCGCTCGTTCGCGCCGTACGTCCAGGCCCTCGCGCGCCTGTCGGAAGTGCAGATCCTCGCGGACGAAGCGGCGCTCGACAAGGAAGCGCACGGCGCGCCGATCGCGATCGTCGGGCCGAACAAGCTGGTGCTGAAGGTGGAAATCGACGTCGCGGCCGAACGCGAGCGCCTGTCGAAGGAAATCGCGCGCCTGACGGGCGAAATCGCGAAATGCAATGCGAAGCTCGGCAACGAGGCTTTCGTCGCGAAAGCGCCGCCGGCGGTGGTCGAACAGGAGCAGAAGCGCGTCGCGGAATTCCAGAGCACGCTCGAAAAACTGCGCGCGCAGCTCGATCGGTTGCCTGCGTAACAAAGGGTAAGGTTGTTTGCGTTCACTATAATGCGGACGTGAACATAAACCGTCTGACAAGTCGATTACAGAAATAAAGGTTCGATCATGTTGAAAGTCACCAAGGCGGTATTCCCTGTTGCCGGCCTCGGCACGCGCTTCCTCCCGGCAACGAAGGCAAGCCCGAAGGAAATGCTGCCGGTCGTCGACAAGCCGCTGATCCAGTACGCGGTCGAGGAAGCGATCGCCGCCGGCATTACCGAGATGATCTTCGTCACCGGGCGCAGCAAGCGCGCGATCGAGGACCACTTCGACAAGTCGTACGAAATCGAGGCCGAACTCGAGGCGCGCGGCAAGGAGAAGCTGCTCGAACTCGTGCGCAGTATCAAGCCGAGCCATGTCGACTGCTTCTACGTGCGCCAGCCGGAAGCGCTCGGCCTCGGCCATGCAGTGCTGTGCGCCGAAAAGCTCGTGGCCGACAACCCGTTCGCGGTGATCCTCGCCGACGACCTGCTCGACGGCAACCCGCCCGTGATGAAGCAGATGGTCGACGTGTTCGACCACTATCACAGCTCGGTGATCGGCGTCGAAGAGATCCCGCCGTCGGAGACGAAGTCGTACGGGATCGTCGACGGCAAGGAGTGGGAGGAGTCGATCGTCAAGATGTCGGCGATCATCGAAAAGCCGGCGCCGGAAGTCGCGCCGTCGAACCTCGGCGTGGTCGGCCGCTACATCCTGAAGCCGAGGATCTTCGAGCACCTGCGCGCGCTGAAGCCCGGCGCGGGCGGCGAACTGCAGCTCACCGACGCGATCCAGGCACTGCTCGCCGATGAACAGGTACTGGCCTACAAGTACCAGGGCACGCGCTACGACTGCGGCAGCAAGCTCGGCTACCTGAAGGCGACGGTCGAATTCGCGCTGCGCCACGCGGAAGTCGGCGCGGAATTCGACGCGTACCTGCGCGCGCGCGCCAGCGCACACCCCTCCGACTGAACGCGGCAAGGGCACAAGGGCTCACTCCGGCGAGCCCGCCCTCACCTCACCGGCCGGCGCTCAGCGCGCTTCGGCCGGCTTCACCGAGACGACGCCCGGCATCCCGCCCGCGTCGTCTTTTTTCGTCTTGACGAGCCAGCCGTTGCCCGCGTCGAACGGCATCTTCGCGAGCGCGCTCTTCACGAGCGCCGGCGCGGCCTGCTGCGTGCCCGGCTCGCGATCGCGCAGCGACGCCGTCACGCGATAGACGTCGGCCCCCGACTTCGCGTCGACGAACCGCAGCGTCAGCACGTGGCGGTATACCTTCCCGGCGAACGGCAGCGCGAGCGGCGACGGCCCGTCGACGGTCACGCACGCGCTGCTCGCCGCACCGCACTGGTCGGCGACGGCCGCGACCGCCGTCGGCTGCGTCGCGTAGGCGACCGACAGCCGGTAGCGCGCGTCCTTGAGCGGTTTCGCGTCGAAGCCGCGGTGCGCGAGTTCGTCGCGCACGAGCGTCTCGATCTGCCGGTATTCGGCATCGTTGGCCTGCGCGGCCGTCCGCACGAAATCGTAGCCGTGTGCATCGGATGCGAACGCGTTCGGCTGCCCGACCGCACTCACGCCGCTCGTCACGCCGGCGCAACCCGTCAACAGCGACGCCGCCAGCGCGGCCGCTGCCCATTCCTTTCTCATGGCTTTCCCCAAATACCTGCCGTCGTGCCCGGCCCTATCAGGCGGACGGCTCGTCGATCGCGGGCAGCGACACCGTCACCGCGGTGCCGACACCCACCTCGCTGTCGACCGACACGCTGCCCCCATGGCGCGTGACGACCGTCTTCACGAATGCCATGCCGAGCCCGGAACCCGAGATTTCGGGCCGCTCGCCGGCATGGAACCGCTTGAAACGCTCGAACAGATGCCGCTGATCTTCCGGCGCAATGCCGTACCCCTGATCGCGAATCGTACAGAACATCCGTTTCGACGCATGCTCGACCGCCAGCGTACACGTGATCACGGTGTCGGACGGACTGTATTTGACTGCGTTGTTCAGCAGGTTCACGAACGCGCGCGTGATCAGCGAGCGGTCCGCGCGCACCCAGCACATGTCGGTGCCGACGTCGGTGTCGATGCGGATGTGCTTCGCCTGCGCCTGCGGCCATACCTCGTCGCTCGCGTCGATCAGCACGTCGACGAGGCTCGTCGCCTCGAGCTGGTACGCCTGCGACTCCGCGCGCGCCAGCTGCACGAACTCGTCGGCGAGCGACAGCGCGCGGTGCGCATAGCGCTCGATCCGCGCGAGCAGCCCGCGCATCGCGTCGGTCTCGACGCGGTCGCGCTCGATCTCGACGAGCGCGAGGATCGACGACTGCGGCGAGCGCATGTCGTGCGACAGCAGGTGCAGCGCTTCCTCGCGATGCCGCTCGGCCGCGTGCAGTTCGGTCACGTCGACGAGGCCGGCGATCCAGCCCGTCACGCGGCCCTGCGCGTTCGTGCAGGCCGCGTAGCGTAGCAGATGGTCGAGCCCGTCGCGATCGCGCACCTCGATGCCGCGCGCCATTGCATCGTGCTCGTCCTCGAGCGTCGGGTCGAGCACGGCCGGCCAGCGCTCGCGAATCGCCGCGTCGTGTTCCGCGTTGCCGTCGACGGTCTTCATGAACGTCAGCTCGCCGAGCGCGGTGCGCAGCGGCCGCCCTTCCGGCAGCGGCAGCGACAGGCGCGATCCGTAGCGCTTCGCTGCATGGTTCGCGATCAGCACGGTGCCGGCCAGGTCGGTCACGAAGATCGGCTCGGGCATGCTGTCGAGGCTGTCCCACACGAAGCGCTTCATGTCCTGCACGCGCTGCGCGGCTTGCGCCATCAGCGCCATCTGCCGCTCGAGCACGTCGCCGCCGACGCTGCGCGTGCGCGGCGCCTCGGGCAGCAGATGCGGCTCGTCGGCGAGCCGCTGCAGCTCGCGGCGCAGGTACGACATCGTCATTTCCAGGCGCCGCCAGTTCCAGATCGGGTAGACGGCGACCAGCCCGAAGATCGCGGGCGCCGGCGACAGCCAGATGCGCGCCTCGAACAGCAGCGCCATGCTCGCGACGACGGCGAGCCCGGCAAGGCTCAGCGTGAGCAGCAGCGCGCGCCACGGCGACAGCATCAGGAAGCCGCCCAGCAGCACGGCGAGCGGCAGCAGCGACGCGGCGAACAGCCCAGCGCGCGACGCGGGCGAGATCGCGCTGCCGGTCGCCAGCATGTCGAGCACGTTGGCATGGATGTACACACCGGCGAGCGGCCCGAACTCGCCGGACACGGGCGTCGCGAAGCGGTCGTACAGCCCCGACGCCGTCACGCCGACGACGACGATCTTGCCGCGCAGCGCGTCGGGCTTCACGCGCCCTTCGAGCACGTCGTCGAACGACAGCGTCGGATACGCGGGCGTGTTGCGGCTGAACGGGATCAGGTAGCGGCCCTCGCCCGCCGCGTCGCGCGACAGGTCGTGCGCATGCGCACCGGGCACGCCGCCGACCGGATGCAGCCGGCCGCCCTGGATCGCGCGATACACGGGCACCATCAGTTGCGGCCAGCGCACGCGGCCGTCGCTTTCGAACAGCGCGACGCTGCGTACGATACCGTCGCGGTCGACTTCGAGGTTGATGTGGCCGAGCCCGACCGCGCGCGCCGCGAGCGCGGCCACCGGCGGATCGACCGCGCGCGTGCCGTCCGCCTGTTCGGGGCTCAGCAGCACGGGCAGGAAGGTCGGCACGTGGCTCATCGCGTCCGCGAACGCGCGATCCTCCGCGGACGGTTCGGTAAACAGCACGTCGTAGACGACGGCAGCCGGCTGCGCGCGCGCGAGCGTATCGAGCAGCCGCGCGTGCACGTTGCGCGACCACGGCCAGCGGCCGAGCGCGGACACGCTCTGGTTGTCGATGTCGACGACCACCACGTCGGGCGACAACGGCAGGCTGCGCAGCATCAGCAGCCGGTCGTAGATCAGGCCGTCGACGCTCGTCGACAGGCGGCCGAGCGCGCACGCAAGGATCACCGCGATCCCGAGGCAGCCGATCGCGATCCATTCGATCAGGAAGCGGCGGCCGAGGCGCCGCCGCGGGGAAACGGAGTCGGGTTTCATGCGCCGCGGATCAGCGCGACAGCGTGAACGCGCTGACCGGACTGGTCTTCTCGTAGAACTTGCCGCCTTCGAATTCCTCGACGGTCACGGCCCAGAAATAGTCGCCCGGCGGCAGGTGCGCAACGGTGATCTGGCGCGCATGCAGGCCGACCTGGTCGACGACCGGTGCGCTCAGGTCCTTCGAGCGCGACAGCACGAACCGGTAGCGCGCATCCTTGCCCGAACCGTTCGGCGACCAGCGGAACTCGTAGCCGTCGGCGCCGGGCGACGCGCTCGCGTCGAGCCCCATCACGCGGCGCTCGAACGCATACGTGCGCGGCCGGCCCTCGAGGCCGTTCGCGTCGATCGCGGCGACCCGCACGAAGTAGTTCCCGTTCGGCACGTCGTGAAAGACCGCCCGCGGAGAATCGGTGCGCGTTTCGCGGAACAGGTCGAGCAGCCCGGCGTCGTGCGCGAGCTGCAAGCGGTAGCCACGCGCGTCGCCGAGCGGCGCGACGTCGAATGTGACGTCGGGCTCGTCCTGCACCTTGTCGGGATGCGCGAGCGCCGGTGCGGGCAGCAGCTCGACGGGCGCGCCGACCGCGCCGGACGACGTCGCGACGCTGCCGAAATTCGCATGCACGAGCGTCGGGCCGGCCGGCTGCCGATCGCCCGCGACGCCGACGGTGCCGTCGAGCACTTCGACGCGCGTCGACGCGCTACCGGCCGCGTCGTAATTCACGCGAAAGTGCGTACCGCGCACGCCGGCCACGACCGACGGCGAACGGATCTGGAAGCGGTCGTCGCGTTTCTTCAGATGGGTGACCTCGCTGTCGACCGAGCCGCGCGTGAGTTCGAACTCGCGATCGAGCGTGCCGGTCAGCACCGTGCGGCGCAGCGCCTTCAGGTCGAGCTGGCTGTCGGGCGGCAGGCTCATGTGCGTGCCGTCGGCGAGCTCGAGCGTCACGAAGCCGTTCGGGCCCGTGCGCACGCGATCGCCCTCGGCAAGCGTCGCATCGTTCGCGAGCGGCGCGTAAGCGTCGCCGGACGCGCGTTCGGCCGTCCCCTGTACCGCGACGACGCGCGCGGTCAGTTTTTCCTTGCGCAGACGCGCCACCGGCAGCTTCAGCGCGATGCCGGGCTGCAGGTGCTTCGGCGCGGGTACGCCGTTGATCTGCTGAAGCAGCTGCCAGTCGTCCGCGCCCTGCAGGTAGCGCGCGGCGACGTCGTACAGCGTGTCGCCCGCCTGCGTGCGGTAGACGACCATCTTGCCCGCCGCGGCGGGCGGCTGCGCGGCCGCATGCTGCGCGGCGAACGCAAACGCGACCGCGCAGGACACACGCAGCGCCGCCGTCCGCAGGTTCGCCGTGTGCTGCGTGATTCCCGTGGTCACTCCGGTTCTCCCTGGCCGACCCGCTCGAGCCGGTAGCCGTAGCCGTAGATCGGCGCGAGGCGATAGCCGTTTTCGGGCCGCAGGCCGAGCTTGGTGCGCAGCATCGAGATGTGCGTATCCATCGTGCGCGACGGGATGTCGGTCGCCTGCTTCCACACGAGATCGAGAATGTGCGCGCGCGACAGCGGCCGGTCGAGGTGCTGGAACAGCAGCAGCGCGAGCTCGAATTCCTTCTGCGTGAGGCTCACGGCCTTGTCGCCGACGTAGGCCTGCTTCAGGTTCACGTCGAAGCGGAACTGGTCGAACTCGCGAACGGTTGCCTCGGCGTTGACCGGATACGCACGGCGCAGCAACGAGCCGATGCGCGCACGCAGGATCGGGCCCGACACGGGCTTGACCACGTAATCGTCGGCGCCGGCGTTGAGGATCTGCGTGATACCCGCCTCGTCGTCACGGCTCGTCATGAAGATGATCGGCAGGCTGTGCTCGGTCTGATTCGCACGCACCCACTTCAGCACTTCCTCGCCGGACATGTCGGGCACGTTCCAGTCGAGCACCAGCAGATCGAACGTCTCGCGCTGCAGGCGCTTCTTCAGGGCCTTGCCTTCCTTGAACGCATAGCACGTATGGCCGACGGCCGTCAGCGTTTGACTGACGAAATCCGTCTGGGCCGGATCGTCATCCAGTACAGCAATTCTCATAGCACCCCGCAAATCGAAATCGATTCGTCCAGTTCAGCTCCCCGCCCCCACCCCGGCCGCGCAGCACATGCGCGGCTTCCGGATACCGGCCGGCGAGCCGTCGTTCGCCGCTCGCGCCACCTGCGCAAACCGGCGACCCCGGCTAAATATCTCAAAAACGGGGCACGGACGAACCGGCGATTTCATCATAGTAGTATGAAATTCGCCAATAAATTGCGCGGACTACCGTCTTTTCTTCGAATAATGCTTCCTGTCGCGCAATCGGGCGTCTAGTCGGCGCCCGCGATGCCGGCCACCGGCTCGACAACATCGTCGGCCGGCACGTGCTGCGACAGCGGTTCCGCATGCGCCGGTTGTACAAGCATCCGCTGCAGCTGGCCGCGCACGCGCTCCCACGCGGCGGCCGCGTAGTCCGGCTGGCTCGCCGCCCACGCCTGCGCCAGATCGAACACGCGCTCGATCGTCGCACCGCAGTAGGTCAGGCCCGAGCCGTCGTCCAGCGCGGCGTCGCGCAGCCGTTCGTCGAGCCACTCGGCCAGCCACGGCATCTCGGCCGCGGCCGAATCCGCGTAAGCCTCCAGCGCCGCACGCGCGTGACGATCCTGCTGCGGATCAAGCTCGATACGGCTCAGTCCCGATACGCTGCGTTCCGCTCCGGACGGACTTCGAATGGTCCCTGGTCTGAAGGACATGTCCTCTCCCCGTTGTACGACGGTAGCGTCAGGCATGGCCCCCGTGCCCGCCGTAAGACGTACCGTGGCCGGCGCATCCGCTGGGAGCGGACGACCGGCCGGGTCAGTATACGCAGCCGGTCACGAAGCGAGGTTTAAGAATTGTCAGAAAAGCGCGGCCCGGCGCCAGGCGCGGCCGGCAGCATGACGCGGGCCTTCAGCGGCGGCGCATCAGGAACACGAAGGTCTTGTCCTGCGTCGTCGATTCGACGATCTCGTTGCCCGTCTGCTTGGCGAACGCGGCGAAATCGCGCTGCGAACCCGGATCGGTCGCGAGCACCTTGAGGATTTGCCCGCTTTCCATATCGGCGAGCGCTTTCTTGGCACGGAGGATCGGCAACGGGCAATTGAGCCCGCGCGCGTCCACTTCCTTGTGAATCTGCATCGGCTGTCGACCTTCGAATGTCGCGCCACACGCGGCGCGGGAAGAAGCCGCGATTTTACCGCAGCGCCGCCGCGCCTGCCCGGGCAGGCCAAGGCCCGGCACCCGCGGGCACCGGGTTCACGCGCCGGAGAAGCCGCCCGCGAGCCGTTCCCGCAGGTGCCGCACGAGCGCGCGCACCGCGCTCGGCACGACCGGGCTGTACGGGCGGATCGCGAAGATGTGGTCGCCGAACGCGCCCGACGGCCGCCAGCCGTCGAGCAGCGCGACGAGCCGGCCGGCGTCGAGATCGCGCTGCGCGCTGAAGTCCGGCAGCAGCGCGATTCCGAGCCCGCCGAGCGCGGCTTCGCGCATCGCCTCGCTGTTGTTCGCCGCGAAACTGCCGCGCACCGGCACGCTCACGCGCTGGCGCCGCCGGCCGTCCGGCTCGAAGCTCCACGCGGCCGGCTCGTGCTCGCGCAGGTAGCACAGGCAGCTGTGCTCGACGAGTTCGCTCGGGTGCCTCGGCGCGCCGCGCGCGTCGAGGTAGTCGCGGCTCGCGACGAGCAGCGAACGCGTGTCGCACAGCTTCCACGCGACGTGGGTCTGCGGCGCGGTGGTCGTATGGCGGATCGCGAGGTCGAAACCCTCCTGCGTCAGCGAATGCAGCCGGTCCGACAGGTCGAGCTCGATCTGCACGCCCGGATGCCGCCGCAGGAAATCGGGCAGGTGCGGCACGACCTGCTGGCGCCCGAGCGCGACCGGCACCGTCACGCGCAGCAGGCCGCGCGGCTCCCCGGCCAGGTCCTTCACGCGCGCAAAGTGCTGCCCGATCGACTCGAACGCGTCGCGCGTGCTGTCGACGAGCGTCTGGCCCGCGTCGGTGAGCCGCACGCTGCGCGTCGTGCGCCGCACGAGCGGCACGCCGGCCGCTTTTTCGAGATCGGCGATGCGCTGGCTCATCGCGGCCTTGCTGATGCCGAGCCGCTGCGCGGCGGCCGTGAAACTGCCGGCCGCGGCCAGCACCGTCAGCGAATGGATATGCGGCCAGAGGGCCTGGACATTTTGCTGATTCATCCGTCGATTATTCAGAATTCTGAACAGTGAATCAAGCTGCGCGGCCTTCTCCCGCCCGGCGCGTTTGCCTAGACTGGGTGCCGTCCACCCTACCCGATCCCTCAGGAGACACGATGAATCCGGTTCCCGCGTACACCTCCGACGCCGACGTCGGCCACTATGTCGACGGCGCGCCCGTCTCCGGCCGCAGCGGCCGCTTCCAGGACGTGCTCAATCCCGCGCTCGGCCGCGCGGTGCGCCGCGTCGCGCTCGCCGACGACAGCGAAGTGCAGCAGGCCGTCGCGTCGGCCCATGCCGCGTTCCCCGAGTGGGCCGCGACGCCGCCGATCCGCCGCGCGCGCGTCCTGCATCGCTTCCTGCAACTGATGAACGAGCACCGCGACGCGCTCGCGGCGATCATCACGGCCGAGCACGGCAAGGTGTTCTCCGACGCGCAGGGCGAAGTCGCGCGCGGCATCGACATCATCGAATTCGCGTGCGGGGTGCCGCAGCTCCTGAAAGGCGACTTCACCGACCAGGTCAGCACCGGCATCGACAACTGGACGATGCGCCAGCCGCTCGGCGTCGTCGCGGGCATCACGCCGTTCAACTTCCCGTGCATGGTGCCGTGCTGGATGTTCCCGGTCGCGATCGCGACGGGCAACACGTTCGTGCTGAAGCCGAGCGAGCGCGACCCGTCGGCGGCCGTGTTCATCGCCGACCTGCTCACGCAGGCCGGGTTGCCGGCCGGCGTGTTCAACGTCGTCCAGGGCGACAAGGGGGCGGTCGACGCGCTGCTCGACCACCCGGACGTGCAGGCCGTCAGCTTCGTCGGCTCGACCCCGATCGCGGCCTACGTGCAGCAACGCGCGGTGCAGTCGGGCAAGCGCGTGCAGGCCCTCGGCGGCGCGAAGAACCATCTGGTGGTGATGCCCGATGCGAACCTCGAACAGGCCGTCGACGCGCTGATCGGCGCCGCGTACGGCTCGGCCGGCGAACGCTGCATGGCGATCAGCGTCGCGGTGCTGGTCGGCGACGTCGCGGACAAGATCGTGCCGCTGGTGGCCGAGCGCGCACGCAAGCTCGTGATCGGCGACGGGATGTCGCCGGAAGTCGAGATGGGCCCGATCGTCACCGGCGATGCACTCAAGCGCATCGAAGGCTATATCGAGCAAGGCGTGAACGAAGGCGCGCAACTGGTGGTCGACGGCCGCGGGCTGCGCGTGCCGGGCCGCGAGGCAGGCTTCTTCACCGGCGGCACGCTGTTCGACCACGTGACCCCCGACATGCGCATCTACAAGGAAGAAATCTTCGGGCCCGTGCTCGGCTGCGTGCGCGTGAAGGACTTCGGCGAGGCGGTCGACCTGATCAACGCGCACGAGTTCGGCAACGGCGTGTCGTGCTTCACGAGCGACGGCGGCATCGCGCGCGAATTCGCGCGGCGCATCCAGGTCGGGATGGTCGGCATCAACGTGCCGATTCCGGTGCCGATGGCGTGGCATGGCTTCGGCGGCTGGAAGAAGAGCCTGTTCGGCGACATGCACGCCTACGGCGAGGAAGGCGTGCGCTTCTACACGCGCCAGAAGTCGGTGATGCAGCGCTGGTCGTCGAGCATCGGCAAGGGTGCCGAATTCGCGATGCCGACCGCGAAGTAATCGCCTGAAGGCACGCCGACGGCCGGTCGCTGGCCGCTGGTTGCCGGTTACCGGTTGCTCCCGCGGCCGGTATACCGGCAGGCGACGTCAGCCGGCCTTCGTGCCGTGCGCGCCGTCGGCGGTCGGCAGGTACGACAGTTCGAGCCGATACGCGAGCGCGACGAACAGGCTCTGCGCGAGGCCCATCGTGGCCGTCAGCGCGCGGAAGCCGAACGTCTCGCTGTCCTGCACCATCAGCGTCACCTCGGCCTCCCGTGCAAGCGGGCTCATCCGGCTGTCGGTGATCGCGATCAGCCGCGCGCCGCGCTGCACGGCCTGCTGTGCGACCTGCACGGTTTCCTCCGCATACGGCATGAACGAGATGACGATCATCACGTCGCCCTCGCGCACCGACCGGATCTGCCCGAGATGCATGCTGCCCAGCGCGCTGAACAGCCCGATGCGCTTGTCGGTGTGCTGCAGCGCGTAGTCGAGGTACACGGCGATCGGAAACGCGCGCCGCGAGCCCGCGATCCAGATCGCCTGGGTTTCGGCGAGCAGGTCGACGGCCTGCGCGAGCGCCTGCGAATCGAGCGTCTGCCGCAGCTGCTGCATGCCGGCAATGCTGCCCTTGATGAATTCGTCGGCGATCTGTTCGGGCTGCAGGCTCGACGAGCCCGACTCGATCACGTCGCGCAGTCGCAGGTTGTACGCGCGCCCCGGCGCGATCTGCTGCGCGAGCCCTTCGCGGAACAGCCGCTGCATCTCGGAGAAGCCGGAAAAGCCGAAATGCTTCGCGAAGCGCACGACGGCCGACGGCTGGACGCCGCACGCCTCCGCGAGCGACTGGATGCCTTCCAGGCCAAGCTGGTCCCGATGCGTTTCCACGTGGCGCGCAATCACCTTCAGGCGATTGCTGAGGCCGTCGTATTCCTGCGTCAGGTGCTGCAGGAACTGCTCGACGGTGGCGGGAGGTTTCTCGGATGAACTCATCGGATAGCGCGAAGTTGACGGCCCCGATGCGCGCACGACACTGACGGACGCGGCCCGGGGCTCACCTGAACACATGCATGAAGGGCGAATTTAATCACGTTTGCGGCGCGGCCCGCGCCACGTGCTCGCTCCCACGCGCTCGATCATCACTTGCCTACGCTCCACGGCGATACTGGAAGCGATTGTCCAACGCTCGCGCAGCGGCGTAAAGATTAGGGCGTCTACCAAGCCGGCCATCGGGGCGAAGCGGCGAGAAACAGCGAGAAACGGCAAAAGCGACAGAAGCGGAGACATACGGCAGGCAGCCGACCTCCCCGCAGCCTGCCCGCGCCGCCGGTTCAGCGATAGTCGACCCACACCCCGCCCGCATCGGCGGAGCGCACGCAGTTCTCCACCCAGCGCACGCCTTCCACGCCCGCATGGACATCCGGAAAACGAATGTTCTTCAACGCCGCGGCGTCGCCGCGATCGGCCGCATCCATCGCGAGCGCGAAGCGCGCATAGAGATTCGACCAGGCCTCGAACAGCCCCTCCGGATGCCCGGCACCGATGCGATCTTCGCGCAATGCGTGCGGATGCAGATAACCCATCCCGCGATCGAGCACCTGGGCGGGCTGCCCCTGCACTTCGTAGCGCAACTGGTTCGGATGCTCGTCCCACCATTCGACGCTCGCCTTCGCGCCGATCACCCTCACCTTCTGGCCGTGCATCGAGCCCGCGTTCACTGCGCTCGACCACACGTAACCGACCGCGCCCGTGTCGTACTCCATGATCGTGAACGCGTTGTCCTCGAGCGGCGCGCGGCTCTTCACGAAGCTCTGCCGCGAGCACATCAGCCGCCGGATCTTCAGCTCGGGCGCCATCACTTCGGAGATGTACAGCGGATGCGTGCCGATGTCGCCGAGCACGTAGCTCGGGCCCGCGAACTTCGGGTCGACGCGCCAGCGCGCGGCCGCGCTCGCGGCCTCGACGCCCTCGCTGTGGAACCCGTGTGCGAACTGCATCTGCACGATGCGGATCTCGCCGAGATCGCCGCGCGCGATCATCTCGCGCGCCTGTTCGATCATCTGGTGTCCGGAATAGCCGTACGCGACGCCGACGATCCGGTTCTTCTCGACCGACAGCCGCTGCAGCGCCTCGGCCTCCTCGGTCGTGAAGCACAGCGGCTTCTCGCAGACCACGTGCAGCCCCGCGTTCAGCGCGGCGCGGCAGATCTCGAAGTGCGTGTTGTTCGGTGTCGCGATCGACACCGCGCGGATGCCGTCCGGGCGGCGCGCCTCGGCGTCGAACATCGTCGCGTAGTCGGGATAGCAGCGCTCGGCGGCGACGCCGAGCTTCACGCCGAACTGGCGGCCGCGTTCGGGATCGATGTCGAACGCGCCGGCGACCAGCTGGAAGCTGCCGTCGCGCAACGCGGCCGACCGGTGGCTGTAGCCGATCTGGCTGCCGAGCCCGCCGCCGACCATGCCCCAGCGAATCGAATGTCCAAGCAGAATCTGTCCGTCAATCATGATGGTGATGTTCCTGGTTCGTGTTCAGGGTGTTCAGGGGTGCAACGCGCGGTGGATCATGCGAAACCGGCCGACGCGAGAAACGCGCGGCTCGCGGCGACGTCGCGCAGGCTCGTGCCGGCATTGCGCGGGTCGCGCTCCTGTTCGATCGTGATGTACCCGGCGTAACCGATGTCGTCGAGCGCGCGGCGGATCGCCCGGTAGTCGAGCACGCCGGTGCCGATCGGGCACATCACGCCGCGCGCGCAGGCGGCGAAGAACGCGATGTGCTCGCCCATCACCGCGTCGTACACGGCCGCGTCGATATCCTTGAAGTGCACATAGTCGAGGCGCGCCGCATGGCGGCGCAGCCAGGTTTCCGGGTCCATGCCCGAGTAATGCAGGTGGCCGGTATCCAGACAGAGGCCGGCCGTGTCGGCCGGAATGTCGGCGACGATCCGGTCGATCTCGTCCGCGAATTCGATGTAGCCGCCCGCATGCGGATGGATCACCGTGCGCACGCCGAATTCGTCGCGCGCGATCGTCGCGATCTGCCGGATGTGCTCGACCATGCCGGCCCAGCGTGCGCCGGACAGCCGCGGCGCGCGATCGGCGTGGCCGGCCGCGTAGTCGCGTTCTTCATGCCCCCAGTCGATCACGACCAGGTACGGCGCCGCGTAGCGCTGGCCGTCCTGCGTCGGCAGTTTCGGCAGCCGCGTGATCAGCGCGCAGATCTCGCGCGTCTGGCGCAACAGGTTCGGCAGGTTCTCCGGCGCCACGAGATCGTCGAAGATCGTACCGGCGGTGATGCTCAGGCGCTGCCGCTCGAGCTCGGCGCTCACCACGTCGAGTTCGAGCGGGATGTAGCCGTACGGCCCGAGCTCGATGCCCGAGTAGCCGGCCTGCGCGGCCTCGGCGAGCACCTGCCGCCACGGCGGCAGGTGCGGGTTCTTCACGTCGTCGACACCCCAGCAGCACGGTGCGCAACCCATCTTCATCGTCATGTCGGTCAGTCCGGCAGGTAGGTAGGCGGCTGCGGTTCAGCCGCGATAGAACGCGGGACGATCGGCCATCGCGATCGATTCGACCGCCCCGCTCTTTTGCGCACGCACGCATGCATCGGCCGCGACCGCCGCCGCGTAGCCGTCCCAGGCCGACGGCCCGGTGAGCGCGTGCGCGCGCACGCCGTCGATGAACGCCTGCAGCTCGACGTCGTACGATGCGATGAAGCGCTCCTTCCAGTCGGTCATGATCTCGACCGACTGCCGTGCCGCATGCTTGAGCCCCACCGCCGGCGGATCGGGCAGCTTCGCGATGCCCTGCTCGCCGACCACCTCGCACTGGATGTCGTAGCCGTACTGGCAGTTCACGAAGATCTCGACGTCGATGCGCACGCCGCTCGCGGTTTCCAGCAACACGATCTGCGGATCGGCGAGATGCGACGATGCATGGCGCGTCTTCTTCGGATAGACGACCTGCGTGCTCACGTAGTCCTCGCCGAGCAGCCAGCGCAGCACGTCGAGTTCGTGAATCAGCGTGTCGGTGATCGCCATGTCGGTCGTGTAGCGCTCGCCGACCGACTGGTTGCGGTGCGCGCAATGCAGCATCAAGGGCGCGCCGATCTCGCCGCTGTCGATCACGCGCTTGAGCGCGCGATAGCCTTCGTCGTACGGACGCATGAAGCCGACCTGCACGAGCCGCTTGCCGTGCGCGACTTCCGCTTCGACGATCCGCATGCAGCCTTCCGCCGTGACGGCGAGCGGCTTCTCGCAGAACACGGGCTTGCCGTGCGCGATCGCGTCGAGCACGAACGCTTCGTGCGTCGGCCCCCACGACGTGACGAGCACGGCCTGCACGTCGGCGGCCGCGACCACCTCGTGGCCGTCGGCGTAGATCTCGGCATCGAGCCCGTACTTCGTCACCGCGTCGCGCGCCTGCTGCGGATCGATGTCGTTGACGGCCACGACACGCGCGCCGGACAGCGTGCGGGTCAGTCTGCGGATGTGGTCCTGGCCGATCGCGCCGCAGCCGATCACGCCGATTTGCAAGGTCATCTAACAGTCTCCAGTCGTTCATTTGCGGTGCGACACCCGCCGCACCGGCCAGCAACAGGTCAGCGCGCCGTGCGATCGAAAAAACGATCGACATAGCGCCGGATCGTGTCGCGCATGTAGCGCGACGACGCTTCCGCGCGGTCCTCCCACGCGAACACGCACGACGACATCACGCCGTCGAAGCCTGCCGCGCCGAGCGCGCGAAAGAACACGTCCCAGTCGATCTCGCCCTGCCCGATGTCGAGATGCTGGTGCACGCGGATCTGGTTCGAACCGGGCGGGTTCACGATGTAGCGCAGCTGGCTGCTCTTGCGGTGGTCGAAGGTGTCGGCCACGCGCACGTGCGCGAGGATCGGCGCGGCCTGCGCGATCATCGCGGCCATGTCGTCGCCGTAGTAGAACGTGTGCGGCGCGATGTACGACAGCTTCAGCGACGGCGAGCCGATGTTCGTGACGATGTCGATCGCCGGCTGCAGCTGCTCGATCCAGTCCTCCGGATGCGGCTCGACCGACAGCACGATGCGTTCGCGCTCGAGGATCGGCAGCAGCTCGTCCATCGAACGGAACCACGCGGCTTCGCACAGCTCCTTCGGGTTCGCGCCCGGCCGTTCGCCGACCGAGCGCTCGGGCGACGCGCCGCGCCCGAACTCCGACACCATCAGCGCGCACTCCATCTCGACCGCCACCTCGATCGCCTTCTTCCAGCAGCGCACGGCCCATAACCGCTCGTCCTCGAACGGGCTCGCCCAGCGGTACATCGGCTGCAGCGACGCGAGGCCGACGCCGCTCGCGCGCATCGCCTGCCGGAAAGCGGCCATCCGCTCGCGCGTCGCGCGCGGCATCACCCACCAGTCGAGAAAGTCGCTGCGCGGCGACAGCTCGATCTGGTCGTAGCCGAGCTCGGCCACCGCGTGCGGCAGGCGGTCGAGCGGCAGGTGGCGAATCATGTAGGGGTCCAGCGCGATCTTCATCGAAAGTCCTCGGCGATAGCGGGTTCGGGACGAACGCGGCGGCACGTGCCGCCCTCGTCCGGCGATGCATGACGGTCAGCGGCGCTTCTTCTTGTTGCGGTACTGGTCGGCGATCACGGCCGCGACGATGATCGCGCCCTTGACCATCTCCTGGTAATACGCGTCGATGCGGATGAACGTGAAGCCCGACGTCATCACGCCGAGGATCAGCACGCCGATCACGGTGCCCGTCACGCGGCCGAGCCCGCCCGACAGCGACGTGCCGCCGATCACGACGGCCGCGATCGCGTCGAGTTCGTACATCACGCCCATGCCCGACTGGCCCGAGATCGCGCGCGCGGCGGTCACGGTGCCGGCGATCCCGCTCAGCAGGCCCGCGATCGCGTAGACGAAGACCAGGTGGCGCGTGACGTTGATGCCGGACACGACGGCCGCATGACGGTTCGCGCCGATCGCGTACGTGTACTTGCCGAAGCGCGTGTAGCGCAGCACGACGTGGAAGATCGCGGCGATCACGAGGAAGATGATCACCGGATTGGCGCCTGCGCCGATGGCCGCGAACTGGTCGGTCAGCATCGACACGGGCATCCCGTTGGTGAACCACTTCGCGAACCCGCGCGCGGCGACCATCGTGCCGAGCGTCGCGATGAACGGCGGGATGCCGGTCATCGCGATCAGCGAGCCGTTCAGCAGGCCGACCAGCAGCCCGACGCACACGCCGGCCAGCACGGGCCAGATGATCGGCAGGTCGGTCAGGTGCGGAAACACCGCGCGCGGGAAGTCGGACACCTGCGCGAGGCTTGCCGACACGACCGCCGCGGCGGCCACGACCGAGCCCGACGACAGGTCGATCCCGCTGGTGATGATCACGAGGTTCACGCCGACCGCAATGATGCCGATCACCGCCATCTGCAGCACGATGATCTCGAGCCGCTCGGTATTGAACAGGAAGCTCTGGCCGACGACGATCCAGCCGACGATCTCGAAGAACAGGCTGATGCCGACGAGCACGAGGAAGATGCTCAGTTCGGGCGGCCACTTCATGTGCCGCGCCTTGATCGTCATGGTCTGCGCATCCGCAGCCGGATTCAGGTTGCCCATTTCATTTGTCTCCAGTCTTGTTTCGGCTCAGCGCGACGCGAGATCCATGATGCGGACCTGGTCGGCGTCCTTGCGATCGACGATGCCGGTCATGCGCCCTTCGTGCATCACCATCACGCGATCGCTCATTCCCAGCACTTCCGGCATTTCCGACGAGATCATCAGCACCGCGACGCCCTTGCCGGCGAGCGCGCTGACGAGCCGGTGAATCTCGGCCTTCGCGCCGACGTCGATGCCGCGGGTCGGTTCGTCGAGGATCAGGATGCGCGGCTGCGTGAGCAGCCACCGGCCGATCAGCACCTTCTGCTGGTTGCCACCCGACAGGTTCTGGATCTCCTCGTGCAGCCCGGGCGACTTCACGCGCAGCATCCGGCTCATTTCCTCGCAGTCGCGCTTGAGCTGCGCCTGCCGCACGAAATTGAACTTCACGTAGCGGTTGCTGAGCACCGCCGCTTCCATGTTCGCGAGCAGGTCGAGATTCAGGAAGCAGCCGGTGTCCTTGCGATCCTCGGTGAGGAAGGCCATCCCGTGCTTCATCGCCTGCGCGGGTGTCGCGATCCGCACCGGCTTGCCGTCGATCCGGATCTCGCCCGACGTGGCCGGCACGACGCCGAACAGCGCCTCCGCGACGTTCGAGCGCCCCGAGCCGACGAGGCCGGCCACGCCGAGGATCTCGCCCGCGCGCAGCTCGAAGCTCACGTCGCGGAACACGCCGTCGACGCCGAGGTTCTTCACCGACAGCACGACGTCGCCGATCGGCACTTCCTCCTTCGGGAACATCTGCGTGATCTCGCGCCCGACCATCATACGGATGATGTCGTCGCGCGTGACGTCGCTCGACGCATGCGTGCCGATGTACTTGCCGTCGCGGAACACCGAAAACTCGTCGGCGATCTCGAACAGCTCGTTCATCTTGTGCGTGATGTAGACGATGCCCTTGCCCTGCTCGCGCAGCTGGCGAATGATCCGGAACAGGTGCGTGACTTCCTTGTCGGTCAGCGCGGAAGTCGGCTCGTCCATGATCAGCACGTCCGAGTCGAACGACACGGCCTTCGCGATCTCGACCATCTGGCGGCTCGCGACCGTCAGCGTGCGCACGTCGGTTTCCGGATCGATGTCGATCGACAGCCGCTCGAACAGCGCGGCCGTCTGGCGGCGCAGCGCCGCGTGATCGATCAGGCCGAAGCGGTTCTTCGGTTCGCGGCGGATCCAGATGTTCTCCGCGACCGTCATGTACGGCATCAGGTTGAGTTCCTGGTGAATCATCGCGATGCCGCGGTCGAGCGCATCGAGCGGGCCGTTCAGCACGACCGGCTCGCCGTTGATCAGGATCTCGCCCTCATCGGGCGTGTAGACGCCCGCGATGATCTTCATCAGCGTCGACTTGCCCGCACCGTTCTCGCCCATCAGTGCATGGACGGTGCCGCGACGCACGCGGAACTGCACGCCGTCGAGCGCGACGACGCCCGGAAAGGACTTGCCGACACCGCGCACCTCGAGCACGCAGTCGGCCGCGGAAGAAGCCGGCGGGGCCGACGAGCCGGACAAACCCGACACACCGGCCGACGCATCGTCGCCGGCCATCGGGCGCGCGATCCTGGCTGTAAACATGGACGTTCCTCGACGAGTCGCGCGCTTGCCCGGCCATGCCGGGCAAGCGCAGTTCAACGGATCACCGGTCAGTGCTTCGCGTACTGGCTCATGTTCTCGGGCGTCACGAGCTCGAACGGCACGTTCACGTAGCGGTCGACGGGCTGCTTCTTCGCGAGCTTGAGCGCGGCCGCGACGGCCTGCTGCCCCTGCCCGGACGCGTTCTGGTACACCGACACCTTCAGCTCGCCGCTCTTCATCGAGGCGAGCCCGTCAGGCGTCGCGTCGATGCCGGCGACGATCGTCTTCGGCGTCCACTTGCGCGCGGCCTTCAGCGCATTGATCGCGCCGATCGCCATCTCGTCGTTGTTGGAGATGATCGCGTCGTACTTCGTGCCGGAGCTCAGCCAGTTCATCGTGATGTCCTGGCCCTGCGTGCGGCTCCACTTGCCCTCGCGCTTGTCGACGATCTTCATGCCCGAGCAATCCTTCGTCGCGATCACGTCCTCGATGTCTTTCGTGCGGGCGCGCGCCGATTCGTTGGACAGCTCGCCCATCAGCACGAGGAGGTCGCCCTTGCCGCCGAGCAGCTTGCACACCTGGCGCGCCTGCAGCGTGCCCGACTGCTTCTCGTCGGACGCGACGACCGCGACGCCGGCCGGCAGCTTGTCGAAATCGACCGGCTTGCGGTTCACGTAGACGAGCGGGATCTTCGCGGCCGTCACCATCTTCGTGATCTTCGGCGTCGCGTCGGTATCGACCGCGTTCACGATGATCGCGTCGACCTTCTGCGCAATCATGTTCTGGACCTGGCTCAACTGCTTGCCGACGTCGTTGCCGCCGTCCTCGATCTGCACCGTCGCGCCGTCCTTCTTCGCCGAATCGGCGATGCTGTTGCGCAGGATGGTCAGGAACGTGTCGTCGAACGACGCCATCGTCACGCCGATCTTCTCGGCATGCGCGAGCGGCGCAGCCAGGATCGCGGCGGCCGCGACGGCCATCAGCTTGGTCTTCATGATCAATCTGTCTCCTCATCTCCGGGGGGCGGAAGACGGCGCGTTGCGCGCCGCCGGGCCGAGTCCGATCGAATCCGATACGGACTGAAGCATCCGGATGAAACTGTAGATCACTTCCTCGAAAATTTGGAAATTTATTTCTACGTGATTTCACCTAGGGAACTGGATTTCCAAAAAGTCTAGACTGCGTCCGTAGCCCGATTCCTTGCGGCAGGCAGTCCCGCGTCGTGCAATACACGGTGCGGACGGTCGCGACCGGATCGGCCCCCTAATCCGCCGGCATTGCCGAACGCCGGCCGCGAGCGTGACACGTGATATGAGCCTGCTGAACTTTCCGAGTGACCGCCCCATCGATCTCGCCTGCCTCGGCCGCGTGGCCGTGGATCTCTATGCGCAGCAGTACGGCAGCCGCCTCGAAGACGCGCGCAGCTTCCAGATGTATCTCGGCGGCTCGTCCGGCAACGTCGCGTTCGGCGTGGCGCGGCTCGGGCTGAAGACCGCGATGATCTCGCGCGTCGGCGACGAGCAGATGGGCCGCTTCCTGCGCGAGACGCTCGAGCGCGAAGGCTGCGACACGAGCCAGCTGCAGACCGACCGCGAACGCCTCACCGCGCTGGTGCTGCTCGGGCTGAAGGATCGCGACACGTTCCCGCTGCTGTTCGTGCGCGAGAACTGCGCGGACATGGCCGTGCGCGCCGACGAGATCAGCGAGGACTTCATCGCCGGCTGCCGCGCGCTCGCGATCACCGGCACGCATCTGTCGACGCCGGGCACGCGCGAGGCGTCGCTGACCGCGCTCGGTTATGCGCGCCGCCATGGCGTCGTGCGGATTCTGGACATCGACTACCGGCCCGTGCTGTGGGGCCTGACCGCGCGCGGCGCGGGCGAGAACCGCTACGTGCCGGACGCGCAGGTGACGCGTCAGCTGCAGCAGGTGCTCGGCGAATTCGACCTGCTGGTCGGCACCGAGGAGGAATTCCTGATCGCGGGCGGCGTGCCGCACGACCTGATCGGGTCGTTGCAGGCGGTGCGCGCCATCACGAACGCGACGCTGGTCGTCAAGCGCGGCGCGCTCGGCTGCTGCGTGATCGAAGGCGATATTCCCGCCCGCATCGACGATGCACCGACCTTCCTCGGCGAACGCGTCGAGGTGCTCAACGTGCTCGGCGCGGGCGACGCGTTCCTGTCGGGCCTGCTGTCGGGGCTGCTGCGCGGCCGCGACTGGGCCGAGTCGACGCGCATCGCGAACGCGTGCGGCGCGATCGTCGTATCGCGCCACGCGTGCTCCGCGGCGATGCCGACGCCGGCCGAGCTTGCGCACTGGTTCGACGGCAGCCGCAATCCGGTGGTCGATGCCGATCACACGCTCGCGCACCTGCATCGCGTGACGGTGCCGCGCCGCGAATGGGACGACCTGTGCGTGATGGCGTTCGATCATCGCAGCCAGTTCTACGAACTCGCGGTGCAGGCCGGCGCCGACGAAGCACGGATCAGGACGCTGAAGCGCCTGCTCGTGCGCGCGGTCGAGCAGGTCGAGCGCGAGCGCCGGATCGAAGGCCATGTCGGCGTGCTGATCGACGGCGGCGGCTACGGCAGCGACGCGCTGGCGTCGGCCACCGGGCGCGGCTGGTGGGTCGGCCGCCCGGTCGAGCTGCCGGGCTCCCGGCCGCTGCGCTTCGACGAAACGCGCTCGGTCGGCTCGTCGCTCACGCACTGGCCGACCGAACAGGTCGTGAAGTGCCTCGTTCACTATCATCCGGACGACCAGGTCGACCTGCGCGTCGAACAGGAGCAGCGCGTGCTGGAACTGTGGGAAGCCACGCGCGCCAGCGGCAACGAACTGCTGCTGGAAATGATTCCGCCGCGCGCGGTCACGCCGGCCGGCACCGAGGACGACGCGGTGCTGCGCACGATCGCGCGCTTCTACAACCTCGGCGTGAAACCCGAATGGTGGAAGCTCACGCCGCTGAGCGCCGACGGCTGGGCACGGCTCGCCGCGCTGATCGCCGAGCGCGACCCGCACTGCCGCGGCGCGGTGATCCTCGGGCTGAACCAGCCGCTGCAATACCTCGTCGACAGCTTCCGATCGGCGACCAACCCGATCGTCAAGGGCTTCATGGTCGGGCGCACGCTGTGGGCCGATGCGTCGCTGAACTGGTTCGCCGGCCGGATCGACGACCAGGCGCTGATCGATGAAGTGGCCGGCAACTTCGCGCAGCTCGTGGACGCGTGGCTCGGCCGCCGTGCGGCGGCCGCCCGCGCCGCCGCGGCGTGACATGGCGTGACGCGACACGAAGCGACGCCCGCGATGATCCACCCGAATCCTCTTCACCGACCGACATGACCTCTACCGTAAGACTGACCGTCAGCCAGGCGCTCGTGCGCTACCTGGCCGCCCTGCGCGCCGAAGTCGTCCAGCCCGACGGCCGCGTCGAGATCCTGCCCTACTGCGGCGGCGTGTTCGCGATCTTCGGCCACGGCAACGTGGCCGGGCTCGGCGAGGCGCTGCACGCTGAAAAAGACCGGCTGCCGACGTTCCGCGCGCACAACGAGCAAGGGATGGCGAATGCGGCGATCGCGTTCGCGAAAGCGAACTTCCGCCAGCGGATGATGGCCGCGACGTCTAGCATCGGCCCAGGCGCGACCAACATGCTGACCTCCGCCGCGCTCGCGCACGTCGGCCGCCTGCCGCTGCTGCTGCTGCCCGGCGACGTGTTCGTGTCGCGCCTGCCCGACCCGGTGCTGCAACAGGTCGAGGATTTCGAACAGGGCGACGTCAGCGCGAACGACTGCTTCCGGCCGGTGACGCGCTACTTCGACCGGATCACGTCGCCCGAGCAGCTGCTCGTCGCGCTGCCGCGTGCGATCCAGGTGATGACCGACCCCGCGCAGTGCGGCCCCGTGTGCCTCGCGTTGCCGCAGGACGTGCAGACCTTCGCGTACGACTGGCCCGAGGATTTCTTCGCGCCGCCGGTGATCCGGATGCGCCGGCCGCCGGCCGACGCGCTCGAGCTCGCTGATGCGCTCGACGTGCTGAAGGCCGCGAAGAAGCCGCTGATCGTCGCGGGCGGCGGCGTGCTGTACAGCCAGGCGTGGGACGCGCTGCGCGCGTTCGCCGATACGCATGGCGTGCCGGTCGCGGAATCGCAGGCCGGCAAGGGCAGCCTCGCGTGGGACCACCCGCTGAACCTCGGCTCGATCGGCGTGACGGGCTCGCCCGCCGCGAACCGCGCGGCCGCGCAGGCCGACGTGGTGTTCGCGGTCGGCACGCGGCTGCAGGACTTCACGACCGGCTCGCATGCGCTCTACGGCAACGCGACGCTGCTGAGCCTGAACGTGCAGCCGTTCGACGCGGGCAAGAAACGCGGCCGGCAACTCGTCGCCGACGCGCGCACGGGTCTCGGCCAGCTGTCGGCAGCGCTGGCCGGCTGGCATGCCGATCCGGCATGGACGGCCAGCAACCGCGACCAGGCCGCCGCATGGAACGCGCGCGTGACCGAACTCACGACGCGCGTGCCGAACGACACGCTGCCCTACGACGCGGAAGTGATCGGCGCGGTGCGCGACTCCGCGGTCGACGCGGGGCGCGACAGCGCGCGCGACGACCTCGTGGTGTGCGCGGCCGGCACGCTGCCGGCCGAACTGCACAAGCTGTGGCGCAGCGGCGTGCCGGGCAACTACCACATGGACTACGCATACTCGTGCATGGGCTACGAGGTCGCGGGCGGCCTCGGCGCGAAGCTCGCGCGGCCCGAGCGCGAAGTGATCGTGATCGTCGGCGACGGCTCGTACATGATGCTCAACGCGGAACTCGCGACCTCCGTGATGCTCGGCCGCAAGATCGTCGTCGTGATCCTCGACAACCGCGGCTACGGCTGCATCGAGCGGCTGCAGCTGAACTGCGGCGGCGCGAGCTTCAACAACATGCTCGACGACTGCGTACCCGAAGGCGGCGAACGCTCGACCATCGACTTCGCGATGCATGCGCGCGCGATGGGCGCCGAAGCCGTGCACGTGCGCGACATCGGCGAACTGCGTAGCGAAATGAAGCGCGCCCGCGCGGCGAAGAAGAGCCAGGTGCTCGTGATCGACACCACGCACCGGCGCACGACCGACGACGGCGGCGCATGGTGGGAAGTCGCCGTGCCGCAGGTGTCCGAACGCGCCGGCGTCGAGGACGCGCACCGCGCGTATCTCGACGCGAAGACCCGGCAGCGGCGCTGACGGCGCACGCTGCCCACGCCCCCTCCCCGCGAAAAACACATTCGAACCAAGGAAGCCCGTCATGAGCTGGAACGTCCGCATCGGTATCAATCCCCTGTCGTGGATGAACGACGACCTGCCGTCGCTCGGCGGCGAGACGCCGCTCGAAACGGCGCTGAAGGAAGGCGCCGAAATCGGCTATGCGGGCTTCGAGCTCGGCAACAAGTTCCCGAAGACGGGCCCCGAGCTGAAGGCGAAACTCGCCGGGTTCGGGCTCGTGTGCGTGTCGGGCTGGTATTCGGGCTTCCTCGCGGAAGTCGCGCCGGGCATGAGCGACGCCGATGCGGTCGCCGCGGAAATCGAGCGCTGCCGCGCCCACATGACGAAGCTGCAGTACAACGACGTGAACGTGGTCGTGTACGGCGAATGCGCGGGCACGATCCAGGGCAACATCGACACGCCGGTCGCGAAACGGCCGCGCTTCGTCGACGAAGACGCATGGCGGCGCTACGCGGCACGCCTCGACGCATTCGGCGCGCACCTGCTCGACACGTACGGCATCAAGCTCGCCTACCATCACCACATGGGCGCATACGTCGAATCGCCCGACGACGTCGACCGGCTGATGGCGCTGACCGATCCGGCGAAGGTGTTCCTGCTGTTCGATACCGGCCACGCGTATTTCGGCGGCGCGGCCGACCCGGTGACGCTGTTGAAGAAACACGTATCGCGCGTGGTCCACGTGCATTGCAAGGACGTGCGGCCGCAGGTCGTCACGCAGGCGCGCAACGACGGCTGGAGCTTCCTGAACGGCGTGATCAACGGCACCTTCACGGTGCCCGGCGACGGCGCGCTCGACTACGAGGCGACGCTGCGCACGCTGAAGGATGCCGGCTACGAAGGCTGGCTCGTCGTCGAGGCCGAGCAGGATCCGGCCGTCGCGCCGAGCTATGCGTATGCGAAGAAGGGCTACGAATCGCTGCGCGCGATCGTCGACCGGTTGAGCGCGTGAGCCCCGTCCCCCCCGCTGTCACCCCCGCCGTCACCCCATTGCGGAGCCCCACCCCATGACGATTTCTCCCCTGCTGGTCAAAGCATCGCCCGAGCGCGAAATCTGCAACGTCACGCCGGAATCGGCCGGCTGGAAGCACGTCGGCTTTCGCGCGCTGCGCCTGAAGGCCGGCGACACCGAAACGCTCGACACGGGCACGCGGGAACTGTGCGTCGTCGTGCTCACGGGCACGGTGCGCGCGGAAGTCGACGGCACGACCTACGATGCGCTCGGCAAGCGCGACAGCGTATTCGAGGACGTCTCGCCCGATGCGCTGTACGTGCCGGGCGGCAAGACGGTCACGCTGGTCGCGACGCGCGATGCGGAAATCGCGCTGTGCACCGCGCCGTACGCGAGCGGCGACAAGCCCGTGCAACGCCTCGACGGCGAACGGATGCGCCGCTCGGTACGCGGCCAAGGCACCAACACGCGCTACGTGTGCGACATCCTGATGGGCGACAACCCGGCGGCCGAGCGCCTCCTCGTCGTCGAGGTCGTCACGCCGGCGAGCCATTCGAGCAGCTATCCGCCGCACAAGCACGACCGCGACGCAGCGCCCGACGAAACCTCGCTCGAGGAAACCTACTACCACCGGATCGATCCGCCGCAGGGTTTCGCGTTCCAGCGCGTGTACACGGACGACCGCAGCCTCGACGAAGCGTGCGCGGTCGAGAACCACGACGTCGTGATGGTGCCGCGCGGCTACCATCCGGTCGTCGCGCCGCACGGCTACAACCTGTACTACCTGAACGTGATGGCCGGGCCCAGCCGCGCGTGGGCGTTCAGGAACGACCCCGCGCACGAATGGATGCTCGACGCGGCGCCGAAGCGCTGAATGGAAGACGGGCCCGCGCGCGGCCCGTGACGATACGATGCCCGGCACGCGCACCCAGAGCCGGGAACGCCACGGAGCCGCCATGGTGACGACCCTCTTTCGCCTCGATCCCCACCCGTTCGACGACGATGCGTCGAACCCGGCGCTGCCGCGCTTCGATGCGGCGCTTGCCCGCCGGATGGGCGAGATCGCGGTCAACCTCGCGTCGCGCCGCGGGCTGCCGATCGCGGTGAGCATCGTCGGCGAGCAGGCGCCGCTGTTCTACTGCGCGCTCGACGGCAGCCACGCGAACGACAGCGACGCGATCCGCCGGCGACAGAACACGGTGTTGCGCTTCGGCCTCAGCTCACTCGCGGTCGGCGAGCGCTTTCGTCGCGCCGGCTGGTCGCTGCAGTCGCAGGGGCTGTCGGATGACGACTATGCGCTCGACGGCGGCGGCGTGCCGTTACGTGTCGCCGGGGCCGGCATCGTCGGCGCGATGACGATCGCGGGGCTCGACTCGGAACACAATCACGCGCTCGTCGTCGAGAGCCTGCAGTGGCACGTCGGCCGTTACTCGCTCGCGCCGCACGCGTAACGACAAGGGCGGCACGACCGGCGCAAGCGCGCCGAGGCACCGCCCCGCCCGATCAGTTCAACCCGCCGCTCACGACGAGATGCTCGCCGGTCATCCAGCGTGCATCGTCCGACGCGAGGAACACGGCCACCGACGCGATGTCGTCCGGCTCGCCGAGGCGGCCGAGCGGCGTCTCGCTGCGCACCTGCTTGTCGAGATCCGAACCGATGATGCCCGCGCTGTGCGTGCCCTCGGTCACGATCATCCCCGGGTTGATCGCGTTCACGCGAATCTTGCGCGGGCCGAGTTCGAGCGCGAGCACGCCGGTAATCGCGTCGACCGCGCCCTTGGTGCCGCTGTAGACGGCGCTGGCGGGCGGCGTGATGCTGGTCACCACCGAGCTGATGTTGATGATGCTCGCGCCTTCGCCGAGATGCTTGACGGCGGCCTGCGTCGTCAGCAGCACGCCGAACACGTTCGTGTCGAACTGCCGGCGATAGTGCTCTTCGGTGATCGCCTCGATCGGCGCGAATTCGTACACGCCGGAATTGTTGACGAGCACGTCGAGACGGCCGTACGTGTCGATCGCCGTATCGACGATGCGCTGCGCGTCGGCTGCCTTCGACACGTCGCCGCCCACCGCGACCGCGCGGCCGCCCGCTTCGACGATCGCGCCGACGACCGCGTCGGCACCCGCCTTGCTGCTCGCATAGTTGACGACGACCGACGCGCCTTCGGCGGCCAGTGCCTTCGCGATTGCCGCGCCGATGCCCTTCGATCCGCCCGTGACGATCGCGACCTTGCCTGCCAGCTTGCTCATGATTTCATTCCTCAGTCAAAAGACCTTCGATGGATGGCGCCGGTTGCCGCGCAGTGTGTCGATGCGGCGACCGGCATGCATGGCAATGTACGGTGCGGCACCGCAGCGATAAAGCGGCTCGACACGAATTGACTGGCGGAGTTTGCCGAACAATCGCTCGCGCGCCGTCAGCCGGCGCTGAGCCAGGCGTTCGCGACCTCGCCACCCAGGCCGTCGAGCGCGCCGTCGTAGACGATCCGTCCGCGCCCCATCACCGCGACGCGCCGCGCGAGCCGCGGCGCGAACTGCAGCCGCTGCTCGATCAGCAGGATCGCGACGCCGTCGGCCTGCAGCGCGGCCAGGCACGCGCCGACTTCGTCGACCGCGAGCGGCGCGAGGCCTTCGGCCGGTTCGTCGACGATCAGCACGCGCGGGCGGCCGGCCAGCGCACGCACCAGCGCGAGCACCTGCTGTTCGCCGCCCGACAGCCGCCCGGCTTTCACGTCCGCGCGCGCGGACAGCAGCGGAAAGCGGTCGAACAGCCGTTCGAGCGCCGCGCGTTCGGCCGCACCGCGGGCGCCGCGCAGCCCGAGCCGCAGGTTGTCGCGCACCGTCAGCAGCGGGAACACGTCGCGGCTTTCGGCAACGTAAGCGACACCGCGCCGCGCGATCTCGAACGTGCGCGCGCCCACGCATTCGGCGCCGTCGATGCGCACCGAGCCGGCCGTGCGCACGAGCCCCATCACGGCCTTCGCGAGCGTCGAGCGCCCCGAGCCGTTGCGGCCGAGCAGCGCGAGCGTCTCGCCCGGGGCAAGCGCAAGATCGACGCCGTCGAGCACGGGTTGCAGGCCGTACCCCGCGCGCAGGCCGCGGATGTCGAGCAGTGCGCTCACAGGCCGCCCTCGCCCAGGTAGGCGGCCCGCACGGCCGGATCGGCGCGGATCGCATTGGGTGCGCCGGTCGCGACCACCGTGCCGCGCACGAGCACCGTGATGCGCTCGGCGAATCCGAACACCGTGTCCATGTCGTGCTCGATCAGCAGAACCGTTCGCCCCTGCGTCGTCGCACGAATCAGCGCGATCATCCGCGCCGCCTGCGCGCGGCTCATGCCGGCCGTCGGCTCGTCGAGCAGCAGCGTGCGTGCCCCGCTCGCGAGCGCGATCCCGAGATCGAGCGCGCGCTGTTCCGCATAGCCCAGCTCGGCGGCCGGCGTGTCGCGGTGCGCGTCGAGACCGATGTCGTGCAGCACGCGCCCAGCCGCGAGATCGACCGACGCCGATTCGCGCAGCCGGTTCCACCAGCGTCGCCGTTCGGCGGGCGCATGCAGCGCCGCACAACGCAGGTTGTCGAACACGGACAGCCGCGCGAATGCGCTCGTCTGCTGGAAACTGCGGCCGATGCCGAGCCGGCTCGCGACAACCGGCCCGCGCCCGCGCAGCTCCACGCCATGCAGCACCACGCGCCCGCGCGTGGGCCGCGTCGCACCGGCGATCACGCCGAACAGCGTCGACTTGCCCGCGCCGTTCGGCCCGATCAGCGCATGACGCTCGCCGGCCGCGATGCTCAGCTCGACGCCGTCGAGCACCGTCTGCGCGCCGAAGCGCTGCACGACGCCGTGCAGCGCGATCGCGTTGCCGTTCATCGCACGTCCTCCCGCTTGCCCGCCTGCCCGCCCGGCGCGAACCGCGCGCGCCAGCCCCACAGCAGCGTGCCGATGCCGGCCGCCGAACACGCGACGGCCCAGCCGGCCGGCGTATCGGCGTCGATGCGCCAGGCGCCGAACGCGAAGCCTGCGCCGTCGTCCTGCGCGAAGCGCCACGCATAACCGAGCTCCGCCGCGCAGACGATCGCGACGCCCCAGAACACGCACGCGGCGACCGCGCACAGCATGCGCCACCGCTCGGCCGCCGACGCGCCGCGCCGCGATGCTTGTGCGAGCGCCTGCACGATCCCGGCGATCCCGCGCGGCGCGGCCACGACGATCGCGACGAACAGCACGCCGAGATACAGCGCCCACGCGCGCGACACGCCCGCGACGACGATGCTCAGCAGGGTCAGCACGGCGGCACCGGCCGCCGGCCCGAAGAACGTACCGGTGCCGCCGATCACCGCGGCGATCAGCACGGTCGCCGAACGCGCCATCGACACGCTGTCGGGCGTCGCGATTTCGACGTCGATCAGCGTCAGCGTGCCCGCGACACCCGCGAAGAACGACGCGCAGGTGACCATCGCGAGCCGCACGCGACGCGGATCGGTGCCGAGCGCGGCGACGCGCGCGGGATTGTCGCGCACCGCGTTCGCGAGCCGCGCGAGCGGCATGCGCGTCAGCGCGTGCATGGCCCACGCCGACGCGATGCACCACGCGGCGATGACCGCATACGCCTGCACCGGTGCGCCGAAATGCCAGCCGCCCCACGGCGTGCCGCTCGCGCGGTCGATCGGCACGCCGCCGATTCCGCCGAACCACGCGGGCACGCTCCAGGCGGCGGCCGCGACGCATTCGCCGAGCCCGAGCGTGATCATCGCGAACGCGGTGCCGGAACGGCGTGTCGCGAGCAGCCCGGCCGCGAAGCCGAAACCGGCACCGGCCATGCCGCCGACGAGCGGCAACAGCGGCAGCGGGCCGCCGAAGTGGTTGAACCAGTGCGCGGCCGCGAACGCGCCGAGGCCCGCGAACGCCGCGTGGCCGAACGACAGCAGCCCGGTCGTGCCGAGCTGCAGGTTGTACGACAGCGCGAGCACGACCAGCGCGGCCGTCTGCGCGAGATAACCGAGCACCGCGCCATGCGGCCACAGCCACGCGGGCAGCGCGACGCACGCGGCGAACAGCGCCCCGCGCGCCAGGCCGTGGGCGAGCGTGCGGCTACGCATCGGCGCGCTCGCCGAACAGCCCGCGCGGCCGCGCGACCAGCACCGCGACGAGCAGCAGGTACGGCACCAGCGGCGCGAGCTGCGCGATCGATACCGTGGCCACGCTGTCGGGCAGCGCGATGCCGGCCCATGACGCGAGGTCGCGCAGCGACGTATCGCTCGCGGCCGCGAAGGTCTGCGCGCAACCGACGGCGAGCGACGCCGCGAACGCGCCGCCGAGCGAACCGAGCCCGCCGATCACGACGACCGCGAACACGACCGAACCGACGGTTTCGGCCAGCGCAGGTTCGATCACCGCGAGCGGCGCGCCGATCACGCCGGCCAGCGCGGCCAGCGCGGTACCCGCGCCGAACAGCGCCGTCATCACGCGCGGCACGTCGTAGCCGAGCGCCTCGACGGCCGCCCGGTGCGTGAGTGCCGCGCGCACCACGAGCCCGATGCGCGACGTGCGCAACAACGCGCCGAGCGCGACGAGCATCGCCGCGGACATTCCCATCATGAACAGCCGGTAGCGCGGCAGCGCGAGGCCGAAGACGGTCGCGGGCGCGCCGTCGAACAGCGCCGGCACGGGGGCCGGCAGCGGCGCCAGGCCCCACACGAGTTTCGCGCCCTCGCCGATCAGGTACGCGAGCCCGAAGGTCAGCAGCAGTTCGCTCGTATGGCCGCGCGCCTGGACCCGGCGCAGCAGCGTGCGTTCGCAGCCGGCGCCGAGCAGCCCGACCGCGAGCGGCGCGAGGACCAGCGCGGGCCAGAAGCCCGCGCGGGCCGCGATGCTGTAGCCGACATACGCGCCGAGCATGTAGAAGCTCGCGTGTGCGAAGTTGAGCACGCCCTGCACGCTGAAGATCAGCGTGAGACCGGCCGACAACATGAACAGCAGCAAGCCGTAGCTGAGGCCGTTGAAGGCCTGGAGCGCGAATGCGTGCACCGCGAAGTCAGGCCGCGAGCGGCTCGAGCGCGGCGCGCAGCGCGTCGGGCAGCGGCACCGGGCGGCGCGTGCCGCGATCGACGTACACGTGCACGAAATGCCCCTGTGCGGCGGGCGACGCGTCGCCCTGCGCGAACAGCCCGACCTCGTAGCGCACGCTCGACGTGCCGAGCTTCACGACCCGCAAGCCCGCGTCGACCGACTGCGGAAACACCAGCGGCGCGAAGTAGTTGCACTGCGTCTCGACCACGAGGCCGATCGTCTGCCCGTGCTCGACGTCGAGCACGCCGGCGCGGATCAGGTATTCGTTCACGACCGTGTCGAAGTAGCTGTAGTAGACGACGTTGTTCACGTGCCCGTAGACGTCGTTGTCCATCCAGCGGGTCGTGATCGGCAGGAAGTGGCGATAGGCGTCGCGCGGACGCGGTTGCGGCTTGTCGGACATGGCGATGGCGGTCAGGACGAGGAAAGCGCTGAGGACGAAGCGCGGCGGCCGCATGACACGGCGCGCCGGCAAGAAGCCGGGCACCGCGATCGCTCGCGGCACGGCGGCGGCAACCCGACTGGCCGGCCCGTCACTGGCCCGGCCGGTCGACGAATTCGAAATCGAGGCCGCGCGCACGCATCCAGTCGGCGAGCGCGACACCCGTGCCGGCGCGCCACGGGCGCAGCAGCGGCGGATCGACGAGCTTGTATTCGAGCAGTTCCGGCGACAGCGCGACCGTGCCCGACGCGCGCACGTGGTACGCGATGATCAGTTCGTTCTTGCGGATGAATTCGTAGACGCCGACGAGCGACACGTGCTCGGCCTTCAGGGCCGTTTCCTCGAACACCTCGCGCGCGATGCCGTCCTCGGGCGTCTCGCCGTTCTCGAGGAAGCCGGTGATCAGCGCGAACATGCCTTCGGGCCAGGCCGCGTTGCGCGCGAGCAGGATCTTGCCGTCGAGCTCGACGATCGCGGCCACCACCGGCAGCGGGTTGTTCCAGTGCACGTAGCCGCATGCATCGTCGGGACAGGCCTGGCGGACGCGGCCGCCTTCATGGTCGGGATCGGCGCGCTCGGTGAGCGGGCTCGCGCAGCGCGGGCAGAAGCGGTAGTCGGCGGTGGTCATCGATGGGGATCTGGCGGGCGCGGGAAAGGCCTCATTCTAGCGAGTTTGCCGGCCGCAAGCCGTCGCCCGTGAAAGCGGACGACAGTGGCCGCCCCTCGCGCGACGCGTGCCGAATCCCGACCGTTGCCGCTCCCCCCGCGCGCGCGGCACACCACGAAAAAGGGGGCTTCACGGCTCGGCGTGAAGCCCCCTTTGCGCGGCACGACCGCGACCAAGGCCACCCGGCGACGGCATACGTGCCGCCATCGCCGGCCGGCCATCCCGTCAGGCACGCATGCCGGGCGGGTGTCGGATCGAAGCCGCAATGGCGCGACGTTCCCGGAAGGCGTGTATCACCACCACGAACACCGCCTCCCGGAATGCGGCGATCAGTTCCGGATGTCGCCGAAATCGAGGCCCGCGACCGGCACCGCCGCCGCGCTTCCGCTCACGCTGCTGCCGCGCACGGAGCCGGTGTTGAGGCCGACCAGCCCGCCGTAGAACTGGTCGTAACCGGCCGTGTACGCAACACGGCTCCTCGAGCTCGAGTTCTCGACCGAACCGAAGTTTCCACCCGCCACGCCACCCAGCCGCGCATTACGCCCGCCGGACACCTTGCCTGACGACGACGACGACGCGATCCTGCCTGCGTTGTTGCCGACGAGACCGCCGACCCAACTGTAATCACCGCCCTTTGCCGAACCCGACGAGTCCGACGCATTGATCGATGCGCCAGCGGAGTTGATGCCGACCAGTCCGCCGACGTTGCCATCGGTTCCGGCAGCGACGTCACCCGATGCGCTCGACGACGATACGCTGCCGTCATTGCGTCCGACCAGACCGCCCGCATCGCCGGCTCCGTCGACGGTCACGGCCCCGCTCGCGCTGGCGCTCGCCACCGTGCCGGCGTTCTTGCCGACGAGCCCGCCGGCGCTGCTGTTCGCACCGGCCGATACGTCGCCCGCCGCGGAGGACGCGGTAAGGGTGCCGCCGTTTCCGTTCTCGCCGACCAGACCGCCAGCCTTCGCGTTGTCGCCCACGGTCACGCTGCCCCTCGCGTCGGCCGCTTCGATCGATGCGGCGTTGTAGCCGACGAGGCCGCCCGCCGTCGCGTAGCGGCCCGCCTTCACGGTCGCACTCGACGAAGAGGCCTTGATCCGTCCGGCCTTGTCCCCGCCTTCGTTGAAGCCGACGAGACCGCCGACACGCCCGCCGCTGCCCGGCGCGTTGACGCTGCCCGCAGCCGACGAGCCCGCGATGATGCCCCGGTTGACCCCGACCAGGCCGCCCGTGCCGCCCGCCGAGAGGCTGCTCACCTGAACGTCGACGCGGCTGTTCGCGATGGTCGCATCGCCGAGGTCGGGGTACAGGACCGTGCGGTTTTCGCCGACCAGGCCGCCAACCGCCAACGCATTCTTGTCGCCTTCGACCCGGCCCGACACGAACGCGCGATCGATCGAACCGCTCAGATTGCTGCCGACCAGGCCGCCGACATACGTCAGGCCTTCGCCGCTCACGAACACGTCCTTCGCCTTCACGTTCGAGATCTTGCCCGCGTTGGCGCCTGCCAATGCGCCGACGCTGACGGGAGCGCGATTGGGCTGACCAAACGCTTGCGCCCTGACGTTCTCCAGCGTGATGTTGGAGATCCGGCCAACGTTGCTCGCGAACAGCCCGACGAAGGCTGCGCCGGGATTCACGACCGACAGGTTGCCGATGGTATTGCCCAGGCCGTCGAACACGCCGCCGAATGCGTTGCTGTTGCCGCCGAGGCTGCGGAACTGCGCGCCGTTGCCGTTGATCGCATTGCCCAGCACGTAACGGCCGTTCAGGTTGCCGTCGACGTCGCGCAACCCCGCGAGGTCATGAATCACGCGATACGCTTCCCCGTTTGCCGAGAACGATGCATTGCGCCCGGACAGCGTGACCACCGCACCGTCGTTCGCCAGCGTATGCCCGCTGCCCGAATTCAGCTCGAGGTGCGCGTTTTCGCCCGTCAGCGCCAACGTGTTGCCGATACGGACGCGCTTCGCCGCATTCACCGCCACGCCCGCGTTTGCGCCGCTCGCCGTCAGCGACTGCTTCAGGTCGACGTTGCCCTTTTGCGACGTCAGCGTCAGCGCGTTGTCGCCCGCCCAGGTCACCGCGTCATTCACCGTCAGATCGCCCGACGTATTGGTCAACGCGACGTTCGTCGTGCCCAGGTTGCGCGACAGCGTCTCCCCGTCGATCGCGTTGGCTCCGGAGCCGACCCCTGCGTTGGCCGCCTCGATCGTCCACCGGCCCGTGCGGCCCGACGCCGCGCGCGTATCCACCTGCGCGTCGCGCGCCACCGTCACCCGCTCGCCACGCGTCGTCACCGTGCCGCCTGCCGTCGATGCGTCCTGCGCACTCGCGTCGAGCTTCCCGCCGACATGAACCTGGCCGCCGTCCAGCGTGATCTTCCCGTCGCGGCTGCTCAGGCCCTTCGCCTCGATCGCGCCGCTGTTCTTCACCACCGAACCCAGCAGACCGCCCGCCGCGCGCGCCGTCATCAGCACTTCACCGCCGTCCGCCTGCAGCAGCCCGCCGTTGTGCGCCTGCGCGTCCACCGCCCCGCCTTCCACCAGCAGGCTCAGCAGCCCCTGGCCGTCGAAGTTCACGTTGAACGCATTGCCCGCGCCCAGCGCCACGCGCCCCATCTGCGCGCGGATCACACCCGTGTTCGACACCCGCGCGCCCAGCAGCGCCACGCTGCCGCCGTCCGCCGCCGTGATCGTCCCCGCGTTCTGCACCGACTGGCTCGACGTCCCCGCGAACCGGTAGCGCCCCGCCAGGAAATCCGCGTCCGACAGGTTCTGCGTCGACGCCACCAGACCGCCCACGTTCACCTGGGCACCCGCACCGAACATCACCCCGTTCGGGTTCACCAGGAACACCCGGCCGTTCGCGTCGAGCTGACCCAGGATCTGACTGCCGTTCGACCCGAGCACCCGGTTCAGCGCCATCGACTGGCTCCCTGGCTGCTTGAACGACACCCGCTCGCCGCTGCCCACGCTGAAGTCCTGCCAGTTCGTGATCAGCTTGTCCGTGTGCTGGTGGATCGACATCGTTTTGCCGTCCACCGACGTGTCGATGTTCGCCTTTCCCGACTCGATCACGCCGCCCGTCGGCAGCGCGTACGCGCCCGACGCCGCGAGACCCAGCAGCGACACGCCCGCCGCGAGCAGGCGCTTGCCGCCGCTCGACTTGCCACGACGGCGCGCCGTTTCCCCGACCGCGCACCAGCCTCCCTGCGCTTCATTCCATACCAACGAGTAGGCTTTATTCATTTTGGGATCCTCTTCAATTTACTCAAGAAAGACCGTCTTGCCAGACGGACTGCGATCACGCTCGCTCAGAAATACTGAGCGGCCTGAACCCATACGCTCGGCGCGCGGGTCGGCGAGTCGCCGCCCCTGCCGAGCGGCAATGCGGCAGTCAGCGACACCTGCCGGGTCGAGCCGTACCAGCTCGCGCCGAAGCCCACCGACTGCATGTGCTGCGTATTCCGTTCGCGCGTCCATGGATGCCGGTTGAGCTGCACGCCGCCCGCGTCGACGAACGTGCTGACCTGCCATCCGGGCGCGGCGAGATAACGCAGTTCCGCGCTTGCCTGCCAACCCTGATCGCCGCTGCCTTCGCCGAGCGCATACGCGCGCACGCCGTATGGTCCGCCGAGGCCGAATTTCTCCGACGAATCGAGATTGCGCGACGCAAGCTGGCCGCTGACCTGCGCGTACACCTGGAACCGGCTGCCCACGGCCTGAATGCGCTGCAGGTTCAGGTTCAGCTTCGTGAAACTGCCGATCGCGTTCGTCAACTCGTTCGCTCCGAGCGCATCGTTGCTGCGCAAGCGCCCGACGCCGAACATCACCGAGAAGCCGTTGCGACCGCCGCCCAGCCAGCCGTCCTGGCTGTTCCCGCTGAGCGCGACAGTCCACAGGCCGACGTTCTTGTCGTTGCGCAACGAAAAGACGCCGTATTCGTCATGCAGGTTCTTGTTCTCGTACTGAATCTGGGCCGTAAGGCCCGCGTTGCGTGCGCGCACGATCGGCTGTGCGACGTACACGGTCTGCACGCTCGCGCGCCCGCTCGCGTCGAGATCGGAAAAGCCGCCGGCGAGCCGGTAGCGCAGCGACGAATACCCCACCCCGACCCGCGTCGACGCCGGTCCGACCGGCACCTGATAGGCGGCGCGGTAATAGCGTTGCCGTTCATTGCTGACGAGCCCGCGCAGGCTCAGGCGATCGCCGAGCCGCAGCGGCGCATTGACGTCGACGCTGCCGCCGACGCGGTAACGCCCCGTCGACGGATCGCCGAAGTTGTCGAATTCGAGCGCCCCGGAAGCAGGCGACGCGCGCCCGGCCTCGACGACGAGATCGGTGGTGCCTGGCGCGTCGCCGGGACGCAACGTGCCGCGCGCGCCGACGCCCGCCAGATCGTCGAGCAGCAGCAGGCTGCGCTCGAGACTGGCGCCACGGACGACGTCGCCCGCGCGCAGTGCCGCGAGCGGCTGGCGCAGCACGGCGTCGAATACGCGGGAATGGTTCTGGATCTCGATGCGGCCGTAGCGGCCTTCGACGACTTCGATGCGCACGACGCCGTCGTCGATCTCCTGCTTCGGCAGATAGGCTCGCGCGAGCACGTAGCCGCGCGCGCGATAGAAGGCGGAGATCCGCTCGGCCGCGCGCTGAAGATCGGCGAAGCCCAGCGCATCTCCGGCCAGATCGGCGACGAGCGCCTGCAGCGTTGCGCTGTCGAATACCGTATTGTCGCCGACCTCGAACCTGCGCACCCAAACACGTGCCCCGGTTTCGGCAGGCGCCTGCGCGGCGCTGCCGGACGGCACGATCTCAAGGTCGGGTGCGGCTTCCGCCGGCAGGTTCGGCCGGGACGTCTCGATGTCGCGCATCGCCGAGCCGGCGTTCGGCGCCTGCGCATACGCGTGGCCGAACAGGCTCGCGGCACCCGCTCCGCACAGCAGCGACAGGCACATCGCGCGGCCGACGCCGGCGGTCGCTCGCCGCATGCCGCGAGCGCCGATCACCCCGGCATACTCATCGGCAGCGCGAAGGCCCGCCGCCGGAAAACGGTCGATGTCGTCACGACAACGGACGACGATTCTGATTGGTTCTACCCACATGCGTCACGGCACCCTGAATCGAGTTGCCGGATACTCGCCGGCAATCAAATAATTCGGGGCATGCTACCGATCGATAGTCCGCGTGTATGTAGGGCACGTACGAAATTAGCGCGGCATTTTTCGTTCAATTAGAGACGTGTATCAGCCTTCGCGAGCTGAAACATCGCAATCCTATTCATTTATCCCGTGCGATGCCGGCGTGCGACGGCGATCGTCGCAAAGCCCGCGGCTCCGGCCAGCAGCACCGCGGCCGCGAGCCAGAGCACCGGCGTGAACGACGCGTACCGCGCAACCAGCGGCGCCGCGACGAGCGGCCCCAGGATCTGCCCGACCCCGTACGACGCGGTCGCATAACCCATCAGCCCGGCCGCGCGTTCTCCGTGGAGCCGCCGCGCCTCGCGCATCGCGAACAGCGTGATCGCGGTGAACGGCAGGCCGAGCAGCGCGCTGCCGACCGAGAAGCCGGCCGCGTTCGGCCACACGATCCCCGCCGCGATTCCGAGCGCCTGAGTCGCGCAGCCGGCGGCGAGCAGCAGCCGGTTGTCCCAGTGGCCGGGCAATCGCGAAGCGGCGATCGCGCCGACGATCAGCGCCGCGCCGAACATCGGCCAGAACAGGTCGGGCCACGGCGAGCCGGCCGGCAGCGCGGCACGCGCGATCACCGGCAGGAACGTCGCGGTGATGATGTAGCCGAAGCCCGGCATCCCGTACAGCACGACGAGCCACGCAGCGTCGACCCGATGGCGCCGCGCGTCGTGCGGTGCCGCGACCGTCGCCGCATGCCGGGCAGGCTCGGCCGTCGGCACGGCTGCCGACACCGGCGCACTGCCGAACGTGCGCCAGATCGCGATCGACAGCACGGCCGACAGCGCCGCGAAACCGAGCCAGCCGGGCGCCGCGCGCTGGCCGGCCAGCGCGCTGCCGATCAGCCCCGTCACCACGATGCCCACGCCGGGTCCCGCGTAGATCACCCCGCTCCACTCGGGCGCGTGCAGTTCGGCCAGCCGCCGCAGCCCCCATTGCGACACGAACACGAACGTCCAGGCGCTGACGACGCCCGCGACGAAGCGCACCACGAGCCACGCCGGCAACAGATGGCCGACGCCCATCGCGGCGGTCAGCAGCACGGTGGCGGCAAGCCCGATGCGCACCATCCGTGCGGGCGCGGCGCGCACCGCCGCGCAGCTGACCGCACCGACGAAATAGCCCGCGTAGTTCGCCGACGCGAGCCAACTGCCGGCCTTCAGACTGATCGAGCCGTCGGCGAGCATCAGCGGCAGCAGCGGCGTGAACGCGAAGCGGCCGACGCCGAGCGCGACCGCGAGCCCGATCATGCAGGCGAGCGCGGCCGCGCGGGCGCGGCGGTCGGCGTCGGCATCATCGGGCAGGTGTACGCCGGCGGCGGCGCTCGGGGCATCGGAACGGGACATGGCGGCATGGGCCGCGCGCGGAACGCGCCGGCCGGATCGGAAATCGGAACGTTTCCATCGTAGCTTGACCAAACGTTCTCGAAAAATGAATAATTGAGAATCCATTCATCGCTCGGAGAGAATCATGGATCTGGCGGCGCTGGCGATATTCCGGGCCGTGGTGCGCGAGAACGGCGTGACGCGCGCGGCGGCCAAGCTCAATCGCGTGCAGTCGAACGTCACGACGCGCATCAAGCAGCTCGAGGAGGAACTCGGCGCGGCGCTGTTCGTGCGCGACGGCCGCCGGCTCGTGCTGACGCCGGCCGGGCACACGCTGCTGCCGTATGCGGAGCGCCTGCTCGCGCTCGCCGACGAGGCGCGCGACGCGGTGCGCGAGGACACGCCGCGCGGGCGGCTGCGGCTCGGCACGATGGAGAGCACGGCCGCGAGCCGGCTGCCGACCGTGCTCGCGCGCTATCACCACGCGTGGCCCGACGTGTCGCTCGAACTGGTGACGGGCACGACGGGCTGGCTGATCGAGCGCGTGCGCGACTTCGAGATCGACGCCGCGCTGTTCGCGCGCCCGCCGGCACCCGACACGCTGCCCGACACGTTCGAGACCGTGCCGGTCTTCCGCGAGGATCTGGTGCTGCTCACGCCGCGCGGCCATCCGCCGGTGCGCACGCCGCGCGACGTGATCCTGCCGACGCTGATCGCATTCGAGCGCGGCTGCACGTATCGCAAGTACGTCGAACAGTGGTACGCGGCGCACGGCGTCAAGCCGGCGCGCGTGCTCGAACTCGGCTCGTATCACGCGATCGTCGCGTGTGTCGCGGCAGGTGCCGGCGTCGCGGTCGCGCCGCGTTCGGTGCTCGACCTGCAGCCCGAGACCGGCAACATCGCCGCGCACGTGATCCCCGAGCTGGAGGGCATCGACACGCTGCTCGCGTGGCGGCAGGGTTATGCGTCGGCGGCGTTGGCCGCGTTGCGCGATGCGCTCACCGAAGCCGCACGGCAGCCGGATGGCGCGGCGAAGCCGCCGGTGGCCGTGCCGGTCTGAACCGCCGGCCCCCGCTTCCGCCGCGCACAAACAAACGGCCCGACCGGTATCAACCGGTCGGGCCGTTTTTCATGTCGAGCGACGCCGCCTTCAACGAGACGGCATCGCATCGGTCGTGGCGATCAGAGCCGCTCTTCGACCCAGCCCTTCACGCCGGCCAGCGCGCCGGGCAGGTTCGCCGGCTCGGTGCCGCCTGCCTGCGCCATGTCCGGGCGGCCACCGCCCTTGCCGCCGACCTGCTGCGCGACGAAGTTCACGAGCTCGCCGGCCTTGACCTTCTTGCTCGCATCCGGCGTGACGCCCGCGATCAGGCTGACCTTGCCGCCTTCGACGGCCGCCAGCACGATCGCCGCGCTCTTCAGCTTGTCCTTCAGCTTGTCGACCGTTTCGCGCAGCGTCTTCGCGTCCGCGCCGTCGAGCGTCGCGGCCAGCACGTACACGCCGCCGATTTCGACGGCCTGCTGCGCGAGCTCGTCGCCCTGGCTCGATGCGAGCTTCGACTTCAGCGCGCCCAGCTCCTTCTCGAGCGACTTCACCTGGTCCTGCACCTGCGCGATACGCTGCGTCAGTTCCGACGGCTGCGCCTTCAGCGCCGCTGCCGCTTCGTTCACACGCGCGTCGAGCTCCTGCACGTAGCGCAGCGCGTTGTCGCCGGTGATCGCCTCGACACGGCGGATGCCGGCCGCGACGCCGCCTTCGACGACGATCTTGAAGAAGCCGATGTCGCCGCTGCGGCTCACGTGCGTGCCGCCGCACAGTTCGCGCGAGAAGCCGAGGTCGAGCACGCGCACTTCATCGCCGTACTTCTCGCCGAACAGCGCCATCGCGCCGCCCTTCACCGCTTCGTCGTACGGCATCACGCGCACGATGCCCGGCGCGTTGGCCAGGATTTCGTTGTTGACGATCTGCTCGACGCGACGGATTTCGTCGTCGGTCATCGGTGCGTTGTGCGCGAAGTCGAAACGGGTCTTTTCCGCGTCGACCAGCGAACCCTTCTGCTGCACGTGCGCGCCGAGCACTTCGCGCAGCGCCTTGTGCATCAGGTGGGTGGCCGAGTGGTTGCGCTGCGTGCGTGCACGACGGTGCGCGTCGATCTCCGCGCGCAGCACGTCGCCGACCTTCAGCGTGCCCTGCTCCAGCGTGCCGTGATGGCCGATCACGTCGGCCTGCACCTTCAGCGTGTCGGCCACCGCGAAGCGCGTCGCGGCGTTCGCGAGCACGCCCTGGTCGCCGACCTGGCCGCCCGATTCCGCATAGAACGGCGTGTGGTCGAGCACGACGACCGCGTCCTGGCCGGTCTTCACTTCGTTGACCGACGAACCGTCGACGTACAGCGCGACGACCTTCGCGTCGTCGAACGCGATCTCCTCGTACCCGTGGAACGTGGTCTTCGCGCCCGTGTATTCGAGGCCCTGCGTGGCCTTGAACTTGCCGGCCGCGCGCGCCTGCTCGCGCTGGCGCGCCATCGCGTCGTCGAATGCCGGCTCGTCGACCGTCATCCCGCGCTCGCGGCACACGTCGGCCGTGAGGTCGAGCGGGAAGCCGTAGGTGTCGTGCAGCTTGAACGCGAGCTCGCCGTCGAGCACCTTGCCGCCCTTCTCCTCGACGTCGGCCAGCGCGGCCTCGAGGATCGACATGCCGTGCTCGATGGTTTCGAAGAAGCGCTCTTCTTCCTGGCGCAGCACGTCGGTCACGCGCTGCTCGGCTTCCTTCAGCTCCGGATACGCGACGCCCATCTCGGCGACGAGGTCGGCCACCAGCTTGTGGAAGAACGCGCCCTTGCGGCCGAGCTTGTAGCCGTGGCGGATCGCGCGGCGCACGATCCGGCGCAGCACGTAGCCGCGGCCTTCGTTGCCGGGAATCACGCCGTCGACGATCAGGAACGAGCATGCGCGGATGTGATCGGCGATCACCTTCAGCGAGTTGTTCGTGAGGTCGCTGATCTCGGTCACGCGCGCGGCGGCCTTGATCAGGTTCTGGAACAGGTCGATCTCGTAGTTGCTGTGCACGTGCTGCAGCACCGCGGCGAGACGCTCGAGGCCCATGCCGGTGTCGACCGACTGCTTCGGCAGGCGCGTCATGTTGCCCTGCGCGTCGCGGTTGAACTGCATGAACACGAGGTTCCAGATCTCGATGTAGCGGTCGCCGTCTTCTTCAGGCGACCCCGGCGGGCCACCCCACACGTCCGGGCCGTGGTCGTAGAAGATTTCGGTACACGGGCCGCACGGGCCGGTGTCGCCCATCGTCCAGAAGTTGTCCGACGCGTAGCGCGCGCCCTTGTTGTCGCCGATGCGGATGATGCGCTCGGTCGGCACGCCGACTTCCTTCGCCCAGATGTCGTAGGCTTCGTCGTCTTCCTGGTACACGGTGACCCACAGCTTGTCCTTCGGCAGCTGGTAGACCGTGGTCAGCAGTTCCCACGCGAACTTGATCGCGTCGTGCTTGAAGTAGTCGCCGAACGAGAAGTTGCCGAGCATCTCGAAGAACGTGTGGTGGCGCGCCGTGTAGCCGACGTTCTCGAGGTCGTTGTGCTTGCCGCCCGCGCGCACGCTGCGCTGCGCCGTCGTGGCGCGCGAGTACGGACGCGGGTCCGTGCCGAGGAACACGTCCTTGAACTGGACCATGCCCGAGTTCGTGAACATCAGCGTGGGGTCGTTACCGGGCACGAGGCTCGACGAGCGGACGATCGTGTGGCCCTTCGATTCGAAGAATTTGAGAAATTTCTCGCGGATTTCGGCAGCTTTCATGGCGTGCGGGGACAGTCTGGCAAAGACGGCTTCAAACGCCGGCGCCCTTGGGCGGCGCGCGGCGGCATGGATTCGGAAACGGTCGATTATACGGGATCGGGGCCGGCTTCCGGGCAAAGCGCCGGCAAAGCGGCTCGGCCATCCGGACGGCCCGGCTGGGCCACCCGGACGGCCGATTCGCCTTAAGATGCTCGGCATGCCAATTCGCCTTGCCCGCCAAGGCCAGCCATGAAAGGAGACGATTCGACGATGGGTGCCCTGAGCCATATCCGCGTGCTGGACCTCACCCGCGTGCTCGCGGGCCCGTGGTGCGCGCAGACGCTTGCCGATTTCGGCGCGGACGTGATCAAGGTCGAGCGCCCGGGCGCCGGCGACGACACGCGCCACTGGGGGCCGCCGTACCTGAAGGACGCGGACGGCGCGGATACCGCCGAGGCCGCGTACTACCTGGCGGCGAACCGCAACAAGCGCTCGGTGACGGTCGACATCGCCACGCCCGAGGGCCAGCAGATCGTGCGCGAACTCGCCGCGCAAAGCGACGTCGTGCTCGAGAACTACAAGGTCGGCCAGTTGAAGAAATACGGGCTCGATTACGAATCGCTGCGCGCGGTGAAGCCCGACCTCGTCTACTGCTCGGTCACCGGCTTCGGCCAGACGGGTCCGTACGCGCATCGTGCCGGCTACGACTTCATCGTCCAGGGGATCGGCGGCTTCATGAGCATCACCGGCGAGCGCGACGGCGAGCCGGGCGGCGGCCCGCAGAAGGCCGGTGTCGCGATCGCCGACCTCGCGACCGGCCTCTACTCGACGATCGCGGTGCTCGCCGCCCTCACCCACCGCGACCGGACGGGCGAAGGCCAGTACATCGACATGGCGCTGCTCGACGTGCAGGTCGCGCTGCTCGCGAACATGAACACCAACTTCCTCGCGAGCGGCAAGCCGCCGGTGCGCTGGGGCAACGCGCATCCGAACATCGTGCCGTACCAGACGTTCCAGACGAGCGACGGGTGGATCATCGTCGCGGTCGGCAACGACGGGCAGTTCCGCAAGTTCGTCGAGGCGGGCGGCCGGCCCGAGCTGGCCGACGACGAGCGCTTCGCGACGAATCCGTCGCGCGTGCGCCACCGCGACACGCTGGTGCCGATCCTCGCGGAAATGGTGAAGGCGCGCGGCAAGGCCGACTGGATCGACGCGCTCGAAGCGGCCGGCGTGCCGTGCGGGCCGATCAACGATCTCGACGAGGTGTTCGACAACGAGCAGGTCGTCGCGCGCGGGATGCAGGTGTCGCTGCCGCACCCGAGCGGCGCGGACGCGAAGCTCGTGCGCAACCCGATCCGGATGAGCGTGACGCCGCCCGACGCGCGTACCG
>NZ_LDVA01000249.1:0-58545 GCF_050768715.1 Burkholderia sp. ZZQ-2
GCAGCCGCGCGAATTCGCCGAGCCGCTGCCGCATGTACGCGGGCACGTCGACCGCCGCGTAGTCGTGGAAGCCCGCGCCCGTGCGCACGCCGTCGCGCCCGGCTTCCATGTTGCGCACGACGCTCGCGGCCGGCGCGAAGCGCGGGCCGATCTCGCCGGCCAGGTACGTCGACGCGTAGTACAGGATGTCGCAGCCGCCCCAGTCGATGAATTCGAGCAGCCCGAGCACCGCGAAGCGCGGGCCGAAACCGGTGCGGATCGCCGTGTCGATGTCCGCCGCGCTCGCGACGCCCTCCTCGACCATCCGCGCGGCTTCGTTCATCGCGAGCGCCTGGATGCGCGGCACGATATAACCGGGCGCCGGCCCGCAGATCACCGGCTTCTTGCCGACACGTTCGAGCAACGCGGCAAGCGACTCGACGACGGCCGGATCGGTCGCATCGCTGCGGCTGATCTCGACGAGCGGCATCAGCAGCGCGGGGTTCAGCCAGTGCGCATTCAGCATCCGCGCCGGATGCGCGACGTGGCGCTGCAGTTCGGTGACGACGAACGTCGACGTCGTCGACGCGATCGTTGCATGCGCACCGACATGCGCGCCGAGCCAGCGCAGCGCGTCGGCCTTCGCATCGAGCACTTCGGGCAACGCCTCGAACACGATGCCGGCCTGCCGCACCGCATCGGCCGCACCGTCCCGGGCGACGAGCGCGATGCGCGCGACCACGGTTTCGGCCTGCGCGGCGTCGATGCGGCCGAGCGCGACCTGCGCGTGCAGCGGCCTCTCGATCTCGTCGCGCGTGCGTGCCTCGAAGGCACGCCATCCGGCCGCGTCGCGCGGCTTGAAGTCGATCAGCGTCACGTCGAGCCCCGCGAACGCGAACACGAGCGCGATCCCCTGCCCCATGCGCCCCGCGCCGAGCACGTGGACGCGCGTCACATCGGCGCCCGCCTTCATGCCGCGTACCCCGCGTCGAGCAGCGCGCGCATCGCGTCCTTCGACAGCGCGGCGAGCCCGAGCCGCTCCAGCGTGCGGCCTTCCGCATACAGGTCGCGCACCGCGACCGCGCTCGCAATGCTCAGCAGCCCCTGCGCGACAGGCGTCGGCACACCGGCCCGGCGCCCGCACGACACGATGAACGACAGCCCGAGCCGGGTGTCTTCGAGCATGTAGCGATGCGTGCGCAGATCGATCTTCTCGCGCCAGTCGCCGCTATCGGTCAGCTTGCCGTGCGCGCCGCGCCCGTACATCCATTCGTCGCCGTCGGTCGCGTAGTGATCGGCGAGCGGGAAATGCGGCGCCGGGTAACCGAGCGCTTCGCGCACCGTGATGCGTTCGGCGTCGAGCGCGTTCGTCACGCGGCGGATCGACGGCTGCGTGCCTTCGTTGTGGATGTCCCATGCGTCGAAGTGTTCGAGCGGCCCGGCGTTCATCAGGATCAGCGGCGGATGGATCACGGGGCCCGCGTTCATCAACGCGCCGGACAACGCGTCCTCGACCGGTTCGACCGACGGATAACCCGCGCGCAACACGTCGAACGCCCAGCCGGCCGCGTTCGCCGGAAATACGCCGGTCGGCAGCCGCGTCGCGTACGCGCTGATCACGACGTCGTTGTCGCCGTGCCTGCGCACGAGATACGGCAGCGTGCCCGTCTCGGCGAAGGCGACGCGCGAACGGTTGCCTGCATCGGCCGCCGCCCGCGCGAACACGATGCTGCCGAACGTGCCGGGCGGCAGGAACACGACCTGGCCGTCCTCCAGCAGCGGCGCGACCTGCGCGGCGAGCGCGTCGTGCGAGGTGGCCGGCAGCGGCACCACGACGAGCCGCGCGCCGCGCAGCGCGGCCGCGAGATCGCCGGTCAGGCGGATCGCGCCGGGCGCGTCGCCGAGCGGCACCGTCCGTTTGCCGCGATAGTCGGTCACGTTCAGCACGCCAAGCTCGCGCAGCCGCGCGTGCGGCTCGCGATCGCGCCGCCACCACGTCACGTCGTGGCCCTTCTCGAACAGGTCGATGGCCGCCGCATGGCAGCCGTGGCCGCCGCCCAGAACACATACCTTCATCGTCTTCTCCCGGTGAATGAGTGCTTCCGAGACTACGCGTCCGCCCCTGCCGCGTCGCTTCAAAACGCGCAACGGCACGCCCGTTCGCGCAAAGCAATCGGGGCGGCACGCACGAAACCGCGCCCCTGCATCCGATACGAGGTCCGTGAATGGATATCGCCCTTTCCCGCCATGCGCCGAACCGGCTCGGCACGCTGCACGCCCCCGACGAAGTCGAACGCGCGGTTGCGCACCGGCTCGGGCCGCACCGGATGGCCGCGCGCGGCCGCGATCCGTTTCATGCGGAGCTGTACGAAGTGCCGCTGCATCACGGCGCGCTGCTCGAACTCTGCTACGGCCGCGAAACGCGCATCGATTTCGGCGACGATGCCGGTCACTTCCTGTTCAGGCTGACGCTCGCCGGCGCCTGCGAACTGCAGGCCGGCAGCGTCGTCGCGCGCGCCGGCCCGGGCAAGCTGACCGTATCGTCGCCCGCGCTCGCCAGCCGCCTGAGCACGAGCCCCGATTGCCGCAACCTCGTGCTGCGGCTCGAACGCGGCGCGCTCGAACGCAAGCTGCAGCACATGCTGCGGACAACGCTCACGCGGCCGCTGCAGTTCGACCTCGCGGCCGGCGGCACCGGCACGGGCGCCGCGCTCGTGCTGCCGACCTTCGAATACCTGTGCAAGCTCGGCGCACAACCGCGCATCGGCACGGCCTCGCCCCTCTTCGGCGCCGATCTCACCGCATGGCTGATGTCGCTGCTGCTCACGCACCTGCCGCACTCGTACAGCGACGCGCTCGCGCGCGGCACGCAGCCGTTGCCGGCGCACGTGCGCCGCGCGTGCGATCACGTCGACGCGCACCTCGGCGAGCCGCTTGCGCTCGCCGCGCTGGCGGCCGTCGCGGGCGTCGCGCCCCGCACGCTGCAGCACGCGTTTCGCGCGTTCCTGCACACCACGCCGGCCGCGTATGTGCGCGAGCGCCGGCTTGCCGCCGTGCACGCGGCGCTGCAACGCGGCGGCACGTGCAGCGTGACCGACGTGCTGATCGCGCACGGCATCCATGGCTTCGGCCATTTCGCGAAGGCGTATGCGCGGCGTTACGGCCATGCGCCTTCCGTCACCGCGAGGCAATCCCGATGACGCACGCCGCAACCGGCCGCCCGGCGGCCCCGACCCGCGCCGATTCCGCGCCGCACGACAGCGACCTGTCGGAACTGCGCGTGCAGGATCTCGACCTCAACCTGCTGAAGACGTTTCGCGCGGTCTACGAGGAGCGGCATGTCGGCCGCGCGGCGCTGCGGCTCGGCGTCACGCAGCCGTCCGTCAGCCATGCGCTCGGCCGGCTGCGGCTGATGTTCCGCGACGCGCTGTTCGTGCGCACCGGCACCGGCGTCGAGCCGACGCCGCGCGCGCAGCGGCTGGCGATCTCGGTCGACAAGGCGCTCGCGATCCTGCAGGACGTGCTCGACGAAGGGTCGCGCTTCACGCCCGACAGTACGCAGCGCGTGTTCCGCCTGCACATGAGCGATTTCGCCGCGAGCGCGTTCCTGCCGACGCTGCTCGCCGCGTTCGACCGCCGCGCGCCGGGCGCGGTGATCGAGACGCTGCACGTCGACGAATGCCAGCTCAACGTCGCGCTCGAATCGGGGCGCATCGACTTCGCGCTCGGGCATTTCGCCGACGCGTCGAGCCACTTCCAGCGCACCGCGCTGCTGCACGAGCGCTGCGTGCTGCTGATGCCGCGCCGCACCGCGCAGCGCGTCGCGCTCCCCGACGATTACGTGCTCGATGGCGCGGCGCCCGATACATTGCGCTTCGTCGCGGTCACGTCGCATCCGCAATCGATGCAGCTGCTGGAGCGGCACGGGCTGATGCCGCGCGTGCGCGCGGCGCTACCGGATTTCATGGTGGTGCCCGCGCTGCTGCGGGACGGCGACTATGCGCTGATCCTGCCGGAGACGATCGCGATCACGTTCGCGGCGCGGCAGCCGTGCGCGCTGTACGAGATCGCCGGTGCCGGCGAATGGGCCGTCAACGCGTACTGGCACCGGCGCTTCGACGCGGACCCCGGCCATCGCTGGTTGCGCGCGCTGCTGCTCGAGCTGTTCCACATCGGCGAGCTGGCGCCGTTCGACGCATGGCTCGCGCCGCAACCGCCCGCCTGCGCATGACGATGCGAGCGGCGCAAGCGGGCAGCGGCGCGCGCCGCTCAGAACGACGTGAGGATGCCCGCGACGATCGAGCTCGCGGTCGCGCCCGGCTTGGCGACCGCGACGCCGCCGCCCGCCGCGCCGTTGATGACGAAGCGCGCATGCGCGCCGTTGCGCACCATCGCGGCGCCCGTGTACAGCACCGTGCGCTTCGACAGCGGATAGTCGAAACGGATGCCGTACGAATCGGCGTTGCCGTCGCTGTCCGCGACCTTGCGGTAATGGCCGACGCTCAGCAGCAGCGACGCACGCCCGATCGGCACTGTCGCGCTCAGCTCCATGATGTCGCTGTGCGGATACGCGCTCTGGCTGTCGATCGCGGTCGCGACGTCGGGGCCGCCGCGATGGCGCAGGTACAGCGCGGCGACCTTCACGACATTGAAGTCGTACGAAATCGCGCCGAGCGTGTAGTTGCCGTTCGCGGCCGGGCTCGTGTCGCCGAGCGCGGCTGCGGCCACCGGGCTGAACTTCTGCTGCATGTAGTCGATGTCGACCGACAGGCCGCCGCGCACGTAGTTGAGCCCCGCGCCGTACGTATCGCCAAGCGTCGCCGGCTGCCCGGCCGCGCCGTTGGTGCCGCGCGCGGCCATCGCGCGCAGCATGAGGCCCGCGTAACGCGGCGACGTATAGCGCATCGAGTTGCGCACGCGCAGGAACGCGGGCCCGACGAAGTTGTTCGTCGCGTTGCCCCACGCGAGCCCCGCGCCGAGTCCGGGCAGGCTGTACGTGACGAGCGTCGTGTGCAGGATCGTGTAAAGCTCGCCGAACTGCACGCCGCCGAACGGCCCCGTGATGCCGACCCACGCTTCGCGGCCGAACAGCGCACTGCTGTTCGACAGCGCGCCGCTGGCCGCGTTGAAGCCGTCCTCCAGCTTGAAGATCGTCGCGTAGCCGCCGCCGAGATCCTCGACGCCCTTCAGCCCCCATTGCGACGCGAACAGGTTGCCGCTGCCCATGCGCGTCACGTGGTTCGGCCCGGCGTTCGCGTATTCGATCGCGGTGTCGACGCGGCCGTAGAGCGTCACGCTCGATTGCGCGAATGCGGGCAGCGCCGCGCAGGCCAGCAGCGCGGCAAGCGGTACGGCAAGCCGGTCGGCCCGCCCGTTCGGTTGAGTCATCGTCGTCGTCCCGTAGAGGTTCCGGCGCCTGTCGGTATCGCGCCGGCTGGTGTGAAGCGCGTTCGCCGCGAAGGGCCAACGCAGCCGATCAAAAACGGGCCGAGTCTAGGAACGACAATTTCGGACGTCGACGCAATGCGCTCTATAACGCTTATAGATGTGCCGCATGATGCGTGCGCGCCCCGCTGCAAGCGCGCCGCGCGGCGGCCGGCGCGCGAGACCCTGGTGTTTTCTTTATCCGGGTCGGTAGATGCCCGTGTGGCGCGGCTGTCACTCCGGCTATGGCGGCCGGATTTGGCCGACTACGCTGCGTCTCCGACACGTGCCCCCCGCACGCTTTCGCGCCGCGACGGCGCCCGGCCCGCCAGGCCGCTGCCGCGCATCCCCACCGCCCGCTCCTGGAGAATCCGCATGTCCGCATCCACGGCCCGCGCTGCCGACGGCAAGCGCTATACGTACGAATGGTATGTCGTCGTCATCTGCATGCTCGCGTACGTCTTTTCGTTCGTCGACCGCCAGGTCCTCGTGCTGATGATCGAGCCGATCAAGCGCGACCTGCACCTGTCCGACACGCAGTTCAGCCTGCTCAACGGCTTCGCGTTCTCGCTGTTCTATGCGGTGATGGGGCTGCCGGTCGCGTATCTCGCCGATCGCTACGCGCGCCCGCGGATCATCTCGCTCGGCATCGCGCTGTGGAGCGTCGCGACCGCCGCGTGCGGGCTCAGCCAGCATTTCGTGCAGATGTTCATCGCGCGCATGGGCGTGGGCGTCGGCGAGGCCGCGCTGTCGCCCGGCGCGTATTCGATGCTCGCCGACTACTTCCCGAAGGAGAAGCTCGGGCGCGCGATCGCCGTGTATTCGCTCGGTTCGTTCATCGGCGGCGGCGTCGCGTTCCTGATCGGCGGGTACGTGATCGCGCTGCTCAAGCATGCGAGCGCGTTCACGCTGCCGGTGGTCGGGCAGGTGCATGCGTGGCAGGTCACGTTCCTGATCGTCGGGCTGCCGGGGCTGCTGGTCGCGCTGCTGTTCGCGGCGACGGTGCGCGACCCGCAGCGCAAGGGGCTCGCGCAGGATCGCTCGGGCGCCGTGCGGCGCGTGTCGATGCGCGACTCGCTGCGCTTCGTCGGCACGCATCGCGCGACCTTCGCGTGCCATTACCTCGGCTTCTCGTTCTACGCGATGACGCTGTACTGCCTGCTGAGCTGGACGCCCGCGTTCTATATCCGCCGCTTCGGGATGACGGCCGTCGAAGCCGGCTACACGCTCGGCATCGTGCTGCTGGTCGCGAACACGGCCGGCGTGTTCTGCGGCGGCTGGCTCAACGACTGGATGCTGCGGCGCGGCCGCAGCGATGCGCCGATGCGCGCCGGCGCGATCGGCGCCGCGTGCATGGTGATTCCCGCGACGCTGTTCACGCAGCTCGACTCGCTGCCCGCTTCGCTCGCGATGCTCGTCGTCGCGATGTTCTTCGCGTCGTTCCCGATGCCGACGTCGACCGCCGCGATGCAGACGCTCGCGCCGAACCAGATGCGCGCGCAGATCTCCGCGCTGTTCCTGCTCGTGTCGAACCTGATCGCGCTCGGGATCGGTACGACCGTCGTCGCGCTGTTCACCGATCGCGTGTTCGGCGCGCCGGCGGCGGTCGGCCATTCGATGTCGATCGTCAACGTCGCGGCGGCCACGCTCGCCGCGCTGCTGCTCGCCGCCGGTTGCCGGCACTATCGCCGCAGCCTCGATCGCGAGCGCGGCCACGCGTCGGCAGCGGCACCGCAGGCGGCCGAGGCGGGCAACGCAATCGCCGCGCGCTGAACGACGGGCGCGCTCCGTCGCCGACCATCATCCGCCCCACTGATTCAGGCATCGCTTTTTAATCGATTTGATTTATGCGATGCCCGTCCCTATTCTCGATCGCATGACGGCGCGGTGTCTGCCGCGCCGCTTTCCTCGTACCCCACGGAATTTCCCATGCAAGCGAATCGCCACCAGGTCCGGATCGACGCGCTGATCGACGCGGCGCAGGACATCCGCTGTTTCCGGGTTTCGCGCATCGACGGCCAGCCGTTCGACGCGTACGAACCCGGCGCCCATATCGACGTCACCGCGCCGTCCGGCGTCACGCGGCAATACTCGCTGTGCGGCAACCCCGACGAACGCGGCAGCTACCTGTTCGCGGTGAAGAAGGAGGCGCAGTCGCGCGGCGGCTCGCGTTCGCTGCACGACGATGTGCAGGTCGGCGCCGAGCTGTCGATCGGCACGCCGCGCAACCTGTTTCGTCTGACGGATGACGCGAGCGAGCACGTGCTGATCGCGGCCGGCATCGGCATCACGCCGCTGCTGTCGATGGCGTATGCGCTGCACCGGCGCGGCGCGCGCTACCGGTTGCATTATTTCGCGCGCAGCCGCGAGCACGCGGCCTTCGTCGACGAACTGTCGGCCGAGCCGTTCGCGTCGCACGTGACGTTCCACTACGGCGTCGAACCCGACGCGCTCGCGGCCGCGCTGGGCCGCTGCGTCGAACCGGTCGACGCACATGCGCACGTCTACACGTGCGGCCCGGGGCCGTTCATGGAGGCGGTCGTCGCGGCAGCCGCGACGCGCTTGCCCGAAGACTCGATCCATCTCGAACGGTTCGCGGCGGAACCGGTCGCCGCCGATGCCGCCCCCACCCCTGCCGATGAATTCGAAGTGCGCCTGCAACGCAGCGGGCAATCGGTACGCGTCACGCCCGACACGTCGATCGTCGACGCGCTCGCGCGCATCGGCGTCGAAGTCGACACGTCGTGCGGCGAAGGCGTGTGCGGCACCTGCATGGTGCCTGTCGTCGACGGCGAGCCTGATCATCGCGACCACTGCCTCAGCAAGGCCGAGCGCGCGAGCAACGCGGTGATCTGCTGCTGCGTGTCGCGCGCGCGCTCGGCGGTGCTGGTACTCGATCTCTGACGCATCCGGCACGCGCCGGCCGCCGTCACGCGTTGTCGAACCCCTCGACAAGCTCGGCCAGCAGCGTGCGCATCCACGCGTTGCCTTCGTCTTCATGGAAATGCTCGTGCCAGTGCATCGTCACCGGCGCGGGCGGCAGCGTGACGGGCAGGTCGTACAGGCGGAACGCGTTGTCGCGGTTCAGGATCCGCGCGAGCCGCTTCGGCAGCGTCGCGTAGAGATCCGTGACCGACAGCACGCTCGGCAGCGCGACGAAGTGCGGCACCTCGAGCGCGATGTTGCGGCCCACACCCTGCGCGCGCAACGCGTCGTCGAGCGCGTGGTGGCTGTGCTCGACCGATTTCACGTTGACGTGCGCGGCGCGCACGAATTGCTCGAGGCTTAGCGCGCCGCCGCTCGGCAACCCGCGCCGGCGGCCCGTCATGCACACATACGTTTCCTCGAACAGCACCTGGTGGCGCGTACGCGGCATCAGTTCCGGCAGGTTGCCGATCGCGAAATCGAGCCGGCTCGCGCGCAGCGCTTCCTCGATCTCTTCCACCGGCAGCGGCTGCACGCTCAGCGTCACGCGCGGCGCGCGCGCGCGCAGCGCCTGGCAGATCGCCGGCAGGTACGCCATCTCGCCGGCATCCGACAACGACAGCCGGAACGTGCGCGTGCTGGTGGCCGGATCGAAGCGCTCCGCGTAGCGCAGCGCCACGCGCACCATGTCGAGCGCCTTGCCGACGATGCCCGCGAGTTCGAGCGCGACCGGCGTCGGCTGCATGCCCGAGCGCGTGCGCACGAACAGCGGATCGTCGAACAGCGTGCGCAGCCGGCCGAGCGAATAGCTGACGGCCGGCTGCGACAGCGCGAGCCGCTCGCCGGCCTTCGTCAGGCTGCGTTCCTCGACGATCGCCTGGAATACGCGCAACAGGTTCAGATCGAGATGATCGACCGACGTCATCGTAGCCTCCATCATTTGCCGTATTTATTGAGTCGCCAATTTTAGATCAATTTGACGGATATATAGCGGGAGACGAGACTGGGTGCTCGATACCGTGCGCTGCGCGGCCCGATTTCGCGACTCTTCCCCACGACAACGATGAGCGACATTCCCTACCAGACGATCGACACCCGTGCGTTGCACGGCCTCGCGCAACCCGACCGCATCGCGCCGGCGATGTATCACGATCCCGCGCTGTTCGAAGCCGAGCTCGAGCGCATCTTCTACCGCACCTGGATCTGGGTCGCGCACGAGAGCGAGCTGCCGAACCCGGGCGACTTCATCACGACGACGATCGGCCGCCAGCCGGTGATCGTCGTGCGCGACAAGACCGGCGCAATCAACGTGCTGCAGAACCGCTGCCGCCATCGCGGCGCGACCGTCTGCGAATCGCACAAGGGCAACGCAAAGGGCTTCACGTGCCCGTATCACAGCTGGTCGTACGCGCTCGACGGCACGCTGCGCGCGCTGCCGTACGGCGACGGCTACGAAGGCGTGTGCGAGAAAGGCGACCTGCCGCTCGTGAAGCTGCGCGTCGGCGTGTACCAGGGGCTGGTCTTCGCGAGCTTCAACGACACGATCGAGCCGCTCGAGGATTTCCTCGGCGGCGCGAAGCCGTGGATCGACCTGTTCATGAAACAGGGCGCCGGCTACCCGATCAAGGCGAACGGCGAGCACAAGTTCAAGTTCAAGGGCAACTGGAAGATCCAGCTCGAGAACACGACCGACCTCTATCACTTCCCGGTCGTGCACAAGTCGTGGATGAAGTCGATCGACGACGAGACGGCCGCCGCGATCACGAGCTTCATGACGAGCGAGGACGCGTTCTGCCGCGGGCTCGGCAACGGCCACAGCCTCGCGGTGCTGATGCCCGAGCTGATCGATCTCGACGAAGACGACGGCGCACCGCTGCCCGAGCGCTTCGCGCCGCTCGCGGCGAAGCTCGCCGAGCGCCACTCGCCGGACGAAGTGCGTCGCATCGTGCGCTCGCTGATGGGTGTCGGCTTCAACCTGAACCTGTTCCCGAACCTCGCGCTGTCGATGGCGTTCTTCCGCGTGCTGCGGCCGATCTCGGCGAACGAGACCGAGATCCGCCACGTCGCGCTCGCGATGGACGGCGGCCCCGACGAAGCGAACCGCGAGCGGCTGCGCATTCACGAGCACTTCCAGGGCCCGTTCGGCTTCGGGAGCCCCGACGACGCGGAAGCGTGGGAGCGCGTGCAGCGCGGCGCGCACGCGGGCCCCGACGTGCCGATCCTCGTGAATCGCGGGCTGAACCGCGAGACGACCGCCGCGAACGGCGAAAAGACCGCCCATGCGACCGACGAAACCGGCATGCGCGAGGCCTACCAGCAATGGCGCAAGATGATGGAGCAGCAATGATGGACGACCGCAACGCCCTCTTTTCCGAGCAGACCTTCGCCCGCGCGGTCGAATTCGTGTGGCGCGAAGCCGAGATGCTCGACCGCCGCGACTATCGCGCATGGCTCGACCTGTGGGATCCGGCCGGCCATTACGTGGTGCCGATCGATCCCGACACGACCGATTTCGCCGCGACGCTGAACTACGTGTTCGACGACCAGGACATGCGCGAGAAGCGCGTGCAGCGGATGGTGTCCGGCTACTCGGCGTCGGCCGCCGACGCGGCGCGCACGGTGCGCACCGTGTCGCGCTTCACGCTGGAAAGCGGCAGCGCCGGCACCGTCGAGTTGAAATCGGCGCAGGTCGTCGTCGCGTACAAGCGCGGCGTCACGACGCTGTTCGCGGCCGACGTCACGCACACGCTGCACGTCGATGCCGAAGGCGAGATGCGGATTGCCGAAAAGGTCGTGCGCCTGATCGACTCGACCGAAGCGCTCAGCGCGATCGGCTTCCTGCTGTGAGCCGTGGCCGGTTCGCCGCTGCAAGCGCAAAGGTGAGCCGGCAACCTTCACCTTTCCGGACGACCATGCCCACACTCGAAGTATTCCTGCCCGCCGGCCATTACGATGCACGCAAGGCCGAACTGATCGCGCGGCTCAGCGGTGCGACCGTCGACGCGATCGGTGCACCGCTCGAATCGGTGCGCGTGCTGCTCACCGAATTGCCCGCCACGCATATCGGCCTTGGCGGGCGCACCGCCGCCGACGGCGCGCCGCCGTCGCTGCCCGTGATCGTCGCGATCCTGATCGCCGGCCGCACCGATGAACAAAAGCGCGCGCTGATCGCCGCGTTGTCCGACGCGGGCGCGAACGTGCTCGATGCACCGCTGCAGGCCACGCGCGTGATCATCAAGGACATCCCGAACACCGACTTCGGCATCGGCGGCCGGACCGCGCGGGCGCTGGGGCGCTGACCATGGGCCGGGCGTCGCTCCATCATGCGCCGCGGGCGCGCCATGATGTCCGTGATGTCCATTGCGGCCTTAACGCGATGCAGCGGCTACGACTACGCGCCCGAGAGCGGCAGCGTCACGCGGCAGTCGAGCCCGCCGCCTTCGGCCGGGCTCGCGCCGATCCGGCCGCCGTGGCGCGTCACGATGCTCTTGCACAGCGACAGTCCGATCCCGTTGCCGCCGGCCTTCGACGACGAGAAGCCGTCGAACAGCCGGCCGTGCGCGCCGGCCGCGATGCCCGGGCCATTGTCGATCGCGCGCAGCTCGGCGTGCCCGGCCACGTTCGCGGTGCCGAGCGTCAGCATGCGCGGCACGCGATCGCAACCGGCGAACGCCTCGATCGCATTGAACGCGAGATTCAGGATCACCTGCCCGATCAGCACGCGCTCGCAACGGATCGGCAGCGGCGCATCGGCCTGCACGATCGCGACCGTCACGCCGGCCTCCTTCGCACGCAGCTCGATGAAATACGCGACGTCCGCGAGGATGTCGCGCAGGTCGGCGAGCGCGACGACCGGCTCGCGCTTCACGATGAATTCGCGCACGCTCTTGATGATCAGCGCCGCGTGCTCGGCCTGGCGGTCCGCGCTGCGCAGCCCCCAGATCGCGTCGTCGATGGCGCCGCGCCCGTTCAGCCGCTGCACCGCCCCTTCGATGAAATTGCGCACGGCCGCGAGCGGCTGGCTCAGCTCGTGCGCGATCACGCTCGCCATCTCGCCCATCGCGTTGTAGCGGCCCGCGTGTTCGAGCATGCGCGCTTCGGCGCGGCGCGCGTCCTCGATCGCGACTTCGTCGCTCACGTCGCGGAACTGCACGAGCAGCCCGTCGAGGTCGCCCTCGATCTCGACCTGCCGGCACAGGATGCGCAGCCAGCACGGCGAGCCGTCGCGCCGCACGATCCGGTAGCGCTGCGGCGCGGACGGGCACGCGGACGGCGCATCGTGCAATTGCGCGACGAGCCGGTCGCGATCGACCTCGGAGCAGTAGTCGAGCACCTCGCCGAGCGCTTCGTCGGGCGCGAGCCCGAGCACGCGGCGGCCCGACTCGCTGATGAACTGCACGCCGCCGCGCGGCGTGACGACCGCGATACCTTCGTCGAGATCCTGCATGAACTCGCGCAGCCGCGCCTCGTAGCGGCGCAGCTGCCGGCGCACCGCCTCTTCCGCGCTGATGTCGCGGAACTGCACCATCACGACGTCGCGCCCGCGCAGCGGCACGTAGGTGGCGGTCGCCTCGGACAGCATGTCGACGCCCGTGCGCGACCGGTAGCACCATTCGTACACCTGCGGCCCGTCGACGAGCGCGCGATCCCATGCGCTCACGGCGATCTCGCGCTGGTATTTCGGCTCGGGACGCGTCATGTCCGGCGCCTTCAGCGGCAGCAGTTCCTCGACGGAAAAACCGAGCGCGATGCACGCGGCGCGGTTCGCCCACACGATCGCCTTCGTCTGCGCGTCGTGCAGCAGCACGCAGGTGGTCAGCGCGTCGAGCAGCCGGTGGAAATCGTCTTCGTCAGGGAAACTCATGATCGGCTTCGGGTGAAGGCGCGCGGCGTCGCGCGGCAGGAAAGCCAACATAGCACCGGCGCGCGCCGATCGCATCTGAAGATTTCTTTAGGCCGGCACGGAACCTCACCAGTCGCGCGGCCCAACGCACCAATTGCTGCGTGTTTTCGGCGTTTCTAGACTGGTCGCATCGTCGTGTTGCCACCCGAGACAGCACGCATGCCGCCCCGCATCCGAACCCCTATCCGTCCAGGAGACCACCATGCCGCAAGCCGCCCTCGCCATCGAACCCGCGCCGTCCTCCCAGCCCGTGGCAGGCACCGCGGCCGCGCCGTTGTCGCCGCTCGACGCCGTGATCGAAACCGTCGCCGCCCGCCGCGACGAATTCGATCGCCTGTCGCACGTGCCGCGCGACGTGATCGCGCTGTTCAGGCAGGCCGGCATCTATCGCGCGGGCACGCCGCGCCGCTTCGGCGGCGACGCGCTCGCGCCGACCGCCTTCCTCGACATGATCGAACGGATCGCGACCGCCGACGGCTCGGCCGCATGGGTCGCGAGCTTCGGCTCCGCGAACGTCTATCTCGCCGCGCTGCCGCTCGAGACCCAGGCCGAGCTGTACGCGAGCGGCCCCGACCAGGTGTTCGCGGGCGGCCTGTTCCCGGTGCAGCCGGCGCAGGCCGCGCCGGGCGGCTGGCGCGTGAACGGCACGTGGAAATTCGCGAGCGGCTGCAAGGGCGCCGACTGGCTCGGCGTCGGCATCGCCGTGCCCGGCGCGCAGGACGCCGCGCCGAACAAGCCGCGCACGGCCGTGTTCCGCGCGGCCGACGTCGAGATCGTCGAGAACTGGAGCGTGGTCGGCATGCAGGGCACCGGCAGCCACGACCTGCGCGTCGACGACCGCTTCGTGCCCGAAGCGTGGACCTTCGTGCGCGGCGGCGAGCCGACCGTCGACGAGCCGCTGTACCGCTACCCGACCGTCGCGTATGCGGCGCAGGTGCTGGCCGTCGTCAATCTCGGCCTCGCGCGCGCGGCGCTCGACGTCGCGAACCGCATGTCGGGCGGCCGGCAGACGACGACCGGCGCGCCGCGCCTCGCCGATCGCGCGTATTTCCGCATCGAGCTCGCGAAGGCCGAAGCGCAACTGCGCTCGGCACGCGCGTTCTTCTACGACGCAACCGACACGGTGTGGCAATCGATCCTCGCGGGCAATCCCGTGACGCCCGACCAGGTCAGCCTGCTGCGGCTCGCGGCCACGCATGTCGCACGCGAAGGCGCGAGCGTCGTCGAACGCGCGTACCGCCTCGGCGGCACGGCGGCGATCTATCGCACGCATCCGCTTCAGCGGCTGCTGCGCGACGCGATGGTCGTCACGCAGCACGCGTTTCTCGCGGAAAGCAACTTCGACGGCGCGGGCGCGGTATTCACCGGCGTCACGCCGTTTCCCGGCTACCTGTAACCCGCGCAACCCGCGCCCGGGCGGCGCTGTTTCCCGAACGTGCATGGCGCCGATGCCGAAGCACCGCTACCGGCCGGCGCATGCGCCCAACCGTTTCCCCTGGAGAACCCGAGATGTCCGATTCGAATCCGCTGCCGCTGCGTGTCCTGTTCTGCTGCGGCGTGTCGCAGAACTTCTTCGACCTGCCGCGCGAGAAGATCGGCGAAGTGTGGCAGGCGTACGGCGCGATGCTCGCCGCCGTCGAGGCGATGCCCGGCGTGCGCGTGCTCGGCGTGATGGACGACGACCGCCTCGTGGTCGGCCAGGCCGACGGCGCGCCGTGGACCTTCTACATCATGGCCGACGTCGCCGATTTCGACACGACGGTCGCCGTGTGCAATCTGTATCGCACGACGCCGGTCGGCGAATACAACCTGTGGCGCTACGGCAAGATCGAAGCGCGGGTCGGCCGCGCGCTGACCGTGCCGCCGGCCGCGAAACCCGCGTCGTGAGGCGCGCGATGAACGACCTGTCCCCCGGCCTGATCGATGCACTCGCGCAGCGCGTGGCGGCGCTCGACGCCGAGCGCGCGGTGCGCGCGACGATGACGCGCTACATGGCGCTGTGCGACGTGCCCGAGGACGCCGGCGACGGCCCGCGGCTCGCCGGCCTGTTCACACCCGACGCCGTGTGGGAAGGCATCGGTCCTCAATACGCGCAGAAGTTCGGCCGCCTCGAGGGCACGGCCGCGATCATCGCGATGCTGGGCCGCTACCTGCCGCCCGATCCACATTTCTCGGCGAACCTGCACTTCCTGACGTCGGAGTCGATCGAGATCGGCGCCGGCAACACGAGCGCGCGCGGCCGCTGGATCATGCTGCAGGCGTCGCGCTACGCGAACGGCACGGCCGAGCTGATCGCCGCGCGGCTGACCGTCGATTTCACGCCGGCCGGCGACGGGGCGACCTGGCTGATCCGGCACTTTCGCACCGAACGCGTGCTCGACGGCCCGTGGCCGCTCGCCGCCGCGCCACGGCCCTGATGCTTTCCACCGCTTCCGCACGATATCGACCATGACAGGCTTCATCGACACCTTCACGCTCGGCGGCCCGGGCCCCACGATCGCGATCAAGGACACGATCGACATCGCGGGCCATCCGACCCGCGCGGCGAGCCGCGCGCTCGCCGATGCACCGCCGGCCGCGCAACACGCGGACGTCGTCCGCCTGCTGCTCGACGCGGGCTGGCAGATCGCCGGCAAGGCGAACATGCACGAGCTCGCGTTCGGCATGACCGGCATCAACGACTACACGGGCACGCCCATCAATCCGCAGGACGCGACGCGCATCCCGGGCGGCTCGTCGAGCGGTTCCGCTTCGCTCGTCGGGCTCCGCGCGGTCGAGGCGGCGCTCGGCACCGACACCGGCGGCTCGATTCGCGGGCCGGCCGCGTGCTGCGGCGTAGCCGGACTGAAGCCGACGTTCGGCCGCGTGTCGCGGCGCGGCGTCGCGCCGGCCGATACCTCGCTCGATTGCGTCGGGCCGTTCGCACGCGATATCCGCACGCTGGCCGCGGTGATGGCCGCGATCGCGCCGGGCTTCGATCGTGCGCAAGCGGCGGCCTCCGTGGCTGGCTGCACGATCGCGCAGATCCGCGTCGAAGCCGATCCGGCGATCGCCGCTGCACTCGATGCGGCCGTGCGCGCGTCGGGTCTGCGTTCGCACGCGCTCGTGCTCGACGAAATGCCGGCATCATTCGCGGCGGGACTCACCGTGATCAACGCGGAAACGTCGCGCGCGTTCGGCCATCTGGTCGACACCGGCAAGCTCGGCGCCGATCTCGATGCGCGGCTGCGCACCGCCGCGACGACGACACCCGCCGCCCTCGCGGAAGCCGAAGCCGTACGCGCACGCTTCACCGCGCAGGTCGACGCCGCGCTCGAACTCGCGGACGTGCTCGTGCTGCCGACGCTGCCCGCGCTGCCGATCACGCTGCAGCAGGCGCGCGACGGTGTATCGGTGATCGCGATGTCGTCGCTGATCCGGCCGTTCAACCTGAGCGGCCATCCGGCGCTCAGCCTGCCGCTGCCGCTGGCCGGTTCGCCGCTGAAGGCAGGCCTGCAGATCGTCGGGCGCAAGGGCGCGGACGAGCGGGTCTGCGCGATCGCGGCACACTTCGAAGCGGCCCTCGCCGCATGAACCACGAAGCGGGCGCGGCTTCACCCTTCACGCGCCCGCGAACCAGGGAATCACGCACCATGTCAGACCGAGTCGTCCTCGTTACCGGCGCCGCACGCGGGCTCGGCGCCGTCATCGCCGACCGTTTCCATGCGGCCGGCTATCGCGTCGCGCTGGCCGACATCGCCACCGACGCCATTCATGCGCATGCGCGCGAACTCGACCCGGGCGGCGAACGCGCGATCGCGCTGCCGCTCGACGTCACGTCGAAACGCGATTTCGAAGCGGCGCGCGATGCGCTCGTCGCGCGCTGGGGCACGATCGACGTGCTCGTGAACAACGCGGGCGCGTCGAAGGTCGTGCCCGCGATGGAGATCACCGCCGAGCAGTTCGACCAGGTGATCGACGTGAACCTGCGCAGCGTGCTGTTCGGCTGCCAGGTGTTCGGCCAGTATTTCGCGGAACGTGGCGCGGGCCGGATCGTCAACATCGCATCGCTCGCCGGCCAGAACGGCGGCTCGGCGACGGGTGCGCACTACGCGGCCGCGAAGGGCGGCACGCTGACGCTGACCAAGGTGTTCGCGCGCGATCTCGCCGCGCGGGGCGTGACCGTCAACGCGATCTCGCCGGGCCCGCTCGACCTGCCGATCGTGCATGAAAGCGTCGCACCGGAGAAGCTGCGCCAGGTGCTCGCGAGCCTGCCGGGCGGCAAGCTCGGGTCGGCCGGTTTCGTGGCGGATGCGGCCGTGCTGCTCGCGTCGGGCGACGCGCACTTCGCGAACGGCGCGTGCTGGGACATCAACGGCGGGTTGTACATGCGCTGAGCGGCGGCCTGCATCGCGTGTGCTGTCGACCGGTACAGCGCGCAGGACTTGTGCGGGACTCGTGCGGGACTCGTGCGGAACTCGTGCGGAACTCGTGCGGAACTCGTGCGGAACTCGTGCAAGCAGGCGAACGTCGGCGTGCCCACAGCCCCCTATCGCGACGACTCCCCGTCGTCGCCCCACACGACCATCACGTCCCGCACGAGCGCGGCGATCGACGTCGCGCCGAGCTTCTCCTTGATGCTCGCGCGATGCACGTCGACGGTCTTTACGCTGATCGACAGATCCGACGCGATCTGCTTGCTGCCCTTGCCGTCCACCACGCCGCGCAGCACTTCCTTCTCGCGCGCGGTCAGCGCATCGAGCCGCTGGCGCAGCTCGCGGTGGCGCTGGCTCACCGCGTGCCGCTGCTGCGCGAGCCGCAGTGCGCGCTGCACGCGCTCGAGCATCTGCTGCGAGTTGTACGGCTTCTCGACGAAATCGATCGCGCCGTTCTGCAGCGCGCGCACGGACATCGGGATATCGCCGTGCCCGCTGACGAAGATCACCGGCAGCGTCGCGCCCCGCGCGTTCAGTTCGGCCTGCACGTCGAAGCCGCTCTTCTCCGGCATCCGCACGTCGAGCACCAGGCACGCGGGCAGGTTCACGTCGAAGCGCGCGAGAAAATCCGCGGCGTTCGCGAACCCCTCGGACGCGATGCCGACCGATTCGAGCAGCCAGGCGAGCGATGTCCGCATGCCGCCGTCGTCGTCGACGATGTATACGATCGGTGCGGGTGACGTCATCGCGGGGGTCTCGCTGAATATCGGTATGGGTATCGCACGCGCCGCATACGGGGGCCGGTTGCCGGCGCGTCGCGCACGTCGTTCGCTGGGGATGTGCGGCACATCATAACGAGCCGAAAACCCGCTGAAAACCCCTTCACGGGCCGCACGAACGCACATTCCCGGTTTTTTTCGCGCGTCGCGCCGCGTCCCTAGGTAGAACCTTTAGACGCGTTGGCGAGAACGCCATCTCCATCGTCAATCGTGCGAATGGTCGCCAGCCTTTTCGCGACGTACGCTTGGGTCATCGTCGGCGATCAGGCGCTGCACCCGCAGCGCCGCACGATCGCCGCTCTCGTCCAACCAGGAGCGCCCATGTCTTCCACGACCGATATCCAGCGACCGGCACGCGTCGAGCCGACCGACGCGCAGAAGGCCTTCCGGCAAGCGATGGCCCACCTCGGCGCGGCCGTCAACGTGATCACCACCGCCGGGCCGCACGGCCGCTGCGGGATCACCGCGAGCGCCGTGTGCTCCGTCACCGACACGCCGCCGACGCTGCTCGTGTGCCTCAACCGGTCGAGCGCGATGCATGCGACGTTCGAACGCAATCGCCACGTCTGCATCAACGTGCTGCCGGCCGAACACGAACAGCTCGCGCGACACTTCGCGGGGCTCACCGAGCTGCCGATGGACCGGCGCTTCGAACTGCCCGGGTGGGATCGCGGCGAGCAGGACGTGCCCGTGCTGCGCGACGCGCTCGCGAGCCTGCAGGGCACGATCGCCGACATGAAGGAAGTCGGGTCGCATTCGGTGATGTTCATCGAGGCGACGTCGATCCGCGTGCGCGACGACGGCGACAGCCTGATCTACTTCGGCCGTGCGTTTCATCGCGTGTCGCGCACGGCGTGCGTGCGGTGAACCGCGCGTGACTACGCGGCGGCCCGCAACGCGCGCTGCCCGGCCGCGAGCGCGGCACCCGCGAACAGCGTTAGCGCCGAATACACGAGCCCGCGCGCGAGCCCCGCGCTGTCCGACACCCAGCCGATCGCGACCGGCCCGGCAATCTGCCCGAATGCAAAGACCGTCGTGAACGCGCTGATCCCTTTCGCCCAGCCGTCGGGCGGCAGGTTGTGGCGCACGAAGGCCGTCGTCGACGCGACGGCCGACAGGAACGTCGCGCCGAACAGCACGCCCGACGCGAACGCGGCAACCGGATGCACGAACATCGCCGGCATCAGCGTCGCGATGCCGAGCAGCGCATTGAGCACGGCCAGCGCCTGGCCGCCGCGCATCCGGTCGAGCAGCCCCGACCACAGCCGTGCCGAGACGACGGTCGCGACGCCGAGCATCACGTAGAACGCGGCGACCACCGTGCCGCTCATTCCCGCGCCGCGCAGCAGCGCGACGATGAACGTCATGTAGCCGATGTAGCCGACGCCGAACAGGCCGTAGCCGGCCAGCGCGAGGGCGAAACGCACGAGGCTCGCGGTCGCGGCCGGCACCGCACCGTCGCGCGGCGCGGCGGGTGCCGCGTGCACACGCTCGATGCGGCGCGCGGCCGACACGGCCACCGCCGAGAACAGCACGCATGCGAACGCGAGCGCGAACCACGCGGGCTGCCAGCCATGTACGCCCTGCGCGAGCGTCGCCGGCACGAGCAGCGACGATGCGACGATGCCCCATCCGGTGCCGCCGTAGTAGAGGCCGAGCAGCAGGCCCGCATCGCGCGGCGACGCCGACGCGAGCCGCGCGGCCAGCACGCCGCCGCTGATGAAGATCAGCGCGCTGCCGACGCCGGTCGCGAGCCGCTGCGCGAGCAGCGCGTGCATGCCGGACGTGAGCCCGCACGCGGCCATCAGCAACGCGGTCAGCACGCACCCGGCCGCGAGCAGTGTGCCCGCGCGCCAGCGCCGCGACAGCAACGGAAACACGAGCGCACCGATCAGGTAGCCGGCCGCGTTCGCCGTGTTCAACGCGCCGGCCTGCGCGAAGGTCCAGTCGAGATCGGCCTTCATCGGCGGCAGCAGCAGCGCATACGAAAAGCGCGCGAGGCCGAGCGCGATCGCGCTGCCGAGCGACAGGCCGATCGCGAGCCGCCACGCGGCCATGCGATCGGGGTCGCGTTCGGGGGTATGGCGGGTCGCGCCGGTGTCCGGCTGCGACGGGCCGGCAGGCTCCGGTTGCGGCGCTGCGCGCATCGCGTGTCTCCTTTGTCGTTCGAAGCCGGGGGAGTCGACGCGACGGAACCGGCGTTTCTCACGCACCGGTCCCGACTGTCCGTCGAGGCTTCCGATTCTGTCGACCGATCATACTTGAGCCGTCACGGCCAGGCACGCGCCGGCAGGCAGCACGCGCGGAACGACGGCAGCCGCTTGCCGGCGCTAGCGCGGCAATCCGGCCACGAAGGCCGTCAGCAACGCACGCCCCTCCGGCCATTGCGCCAATCCCGCTTCCGCATTCAGGTGGCCGCGCGGGCCGAGCCGCAGCGGCGTCGCGCCACGTTCGCTCGCCCATGCGATGCCGCGCCCGGACGGGTCGTACCCGTCGTCCGAACTGGCGATCGCCAGCACCGGCAAACCGCCGAAATCGCCGCCCGGCACGTTCGCGAACGCACGCGCCGCGGCCGGAAAACGCGGGCCGCCCGGATCGGGCACCGCAACGAGCCATGCGCCGCACACGACACGCGCCGACGCCGCGCGCCAGTGCGCGAACAGCAGGCACCCCAGCGAATGGCAGATCAACACCGGCGCCGCCGCGGCTTGCGCGACGGCTTCATCCAGCGCCGCCATCCAGTCACGCAGGTCGGGGGCATCCCATGACGCAGGCGCCATGCGGATGGCGCCCGGAATCGCGGCCTCCCAGTGGCTCTGCCAATGATCCGGTCCCGAGTTGCCGATCCCCGGCACGATCACGATCGTTTGGTCCATCTCCATCTCCGTCTCCATGAACAGGCGAGCGCTCAGTCTGGTCTGCCGGAAACCGGCCGGGAATGGCAAGTCATCGGTTATTGAGACAATATGCCGATGAATTAACGGAGCGGGAGAACGGACATGTCGAATGGAGAGCTCGATCGCCTGGATCTTTCGATCCTCGAGGCACTACAGGAAAACGCGCGGATGCCGCTGTCCGAGGTGGGCCGGCGCATCGGGCTGTCGCAGCCTGCGACGTCGGAGCGCGTCAAGCGGCTGGAAGAACGCGGCATCATCGCCGGCTACGGCGCGCGCATCGACCCCGCGGCGCTGGGGTTGGGGATGATGGCCATCATCCGGCTGAAGACGACACACGAACACATCAAGCCCGCGCTGCGCGCATTCGCCGAGATGCCGCACGTCATCGAGGTCCACCGGATGACCGGCGAGGATTGCTTCTTGCTGAAGGTACTCGTGCCGACACCGGGGCAACTGGAAACCATCATCGACGCGATTGCCCGTTTCGGCGCGGTCACGACGTCGCTGGTGCTCCGCTCCGAGCCGGTCAAACCGCTTGGCAAGGCGCTGCTCGGCTGACACGGCATCGGGCCGCCGCCACGCCCGCGCCACGATCGAGGCCATCGAATTCCCGATAAAAATTCGCCGAATGCAATGCATCGATTCCGAGTCATTTCATTGAAAAAATGACTTGGAATACGTCACACCCTTTACCCGCGTTTTACCGCGCGCGCCTCGTCAATCCCCGTTGTTTAGCATGCCGAGGCTAAAATCCTTGCAACGCATTGCATTCGTAAATTCGTCAGACTAATATCAACGCCACTCATCCGGCATTCACGAAATGCCTGATGAGGAGTGGCAACTTTTTAGCCGCGCTTTCATGTTGAAACACTCATGTTCACCACAGGAGAATTGACATGCAGGACACCCAGCAGATCGAATTGCTTGACTGGATGCAGGAAGACACGCACCCCGAGGCCATCGACATGATGGTCGAGGACGCCGTGGTGCCGTTCGGCACCGCGCTCTGGCCGGTCTGAGCGGGCCACCCGTTCTCGCGGAAGGGCCGCGGCCCTTCCGCCGCTTCCGGAGACACGCATGCTGAACCTGCACCGCGCACTCGGCTTCCACCCCGCGCTGCGCGACAAACTGGCGCGCGGCGAATCGGGAAAACTGCTGGTCGGCCACGACACCCGCAACCGCGACATCGCGTTGCGCGCATTTGCCGCCCTGCCCGATTCACTCGACGCCACGACCCTCTGCCTCGAAAGCACCCCGCCCGCCGATATCACCGCCGCACTCGATGAAGCCGACCTGTTCGTGCTGCTGTACGACTCGTCGTGCCTGCCGACACCGTCGCCGAGCGGGCCGCCGTTCCTCGCCGCGATCCGCCCGGCGATCGTCGAGCACTGGAGCAAGTCGGTGCTGTTCAAGGATTACGGCCCGCATCTCGACGAGGCGTTCGCCGAATCGCTCGACGACATCGCGGCACGCAACGGTCGGCTGATCGACGCGGCCGCGCGCGCATCGCAGATCCGCTTCATCGACGAAGCCGGGAACACGCTGACGGGCTCGCTCGCGCCGGACCAGAAATGGACGAGCGTGGACGGAATGGGCAACCTCGACGTCGTGCCCGGCGAGATCGCGACGCACGTGACCGATCTCAACGGCACGATCGTCTTCAGCGGCACGTTTCTCGGCACCGTGCCGTTCGCGATCAAGTACAAGGTGGCCGAGCGGCTCGCGACGCTGCAGGTCGAGAACAGCACGATCGTCGGTTTCGATACCGACGACACGGGCTTCCGGCGCGATTTCTCGGCCTATCTCGACCGGCATCCGAATCACCGGCGGATCGAGGAATTCGGCATCGGCACGAACCTCGGCATTCGCGGGCTGTACGGCCGCAATGCGGGGTTCGAGGAACGTCATCCGGGCCTGCACCTCGGGCTCGGCGGCGGCGAAAACGGCAGCCACCATCTCGACCTGATCTTCGCGCGCGGCACGCTCGCGCTCGACGACCGGATCGTGTTCGACGGCGCGTTCGCCGTCTGATTCGCCAGTTGCGCGCTCAGGCTCCGGCGGCAGGTGTGTCGCCGAGCCACTTGAACATCACGAGGCAATCGACGAACCCGAGCCGCGCGTGACGATACGCACGCGGCAGCCGCCCGACGATTTCAAATCCCAGCTTCTGCCACAGCGCGACCGCCACCTCGTTCGTCGAGACGACCGAGTTGAACTGCATCGCGAGGAAACCGCGCTCGCGCGCAACCTGCTGCGAGTGCTCGCACATCAGGCGCGCGACGCCACGACCGCGCGCGGCCTCGCTCACCATGTAGCCGCAATTGCACACGTGATTGCCGGGGCCGGCCGCGTTCGCCTTCAGGTAGTACGAGCCCAGTACCACGCCGTCCTCCTCGGCGATCCACGTGCAGAGCGGCGCATCGAGCCATAACGCGCGCGCCGCTTCGGGTGTCGCATCGGGATCGAATGCATAGGTTTCCCGAGCAGCGACGATGGCGCGATAGGTCGGCCAGAAGCGCGGGAAATCGTCGTCGGTCATCGGGCGAATCGTGATCATGCGGGTTCTCTCTTGATTGGAATGCCGGCAGGACAGCCGGCGATCGTGGCGTGATTCAGGAACGGCCGCCGTCCCGTTGCGCCGCGCTGCGATACGCGCCCGGCGGCACGCCGTACCAGCGCTTGAACGCCTGCGAGAAACTCGACAGGTCGCTGAAGCCGAGCCGCTCGGCCACCTCCGCGAGCGACAGGCGTGCGTCGCCGAGCAGCGTCTCGGCCATCGCGCCGCGCGCCTGCGCGAGCAGCGCCCGGAACGTCGTGCCCTCCTCCTGCAGCCGGCGCTTGAGCGTACGCGGGCTCGTGTTCAGCAGCCGCGCCATGTCCTCGAGCGAGAACGGCGCGGGGCCGGGCGTCGCGCCCAGGTACTGGCGCACCATCTCCGACGTGCCCACCCGCGCGCGCCGCGCTTCGAGCAGCTGGCCGCACATCTGCTCGCACATCGACACCGTCAGCGGATTCGCGTGCGGCAGCGGCCGGTCGAGCAACGCGCGGTCGAACGCGAGGCTGTTCGCGCGCGCCGAAAAAACCGGTTCGACGCCGGCGATGCGCGGCACCGGCACGGACGGCGCGCGCGTCGCCTGCACCGTGAAGCGCGACAGCTCGAATGCGTCGCCGCCGATTTCCCGCAGCAATACGGCCGCCGCCGTCATGTCGCGCTCGACGAGGAACCGGTTCAGCGCGCCATCGAGTTCCGGCGCGCCGAAACTGAGCACGCACGTGCTGTCCTCTTCACGATACGTGATCACGGTGAACGCATAGGTGAGCGGCAGGAAGCGCATCGCCAGCGCGAGTGCGTCGCGCGCGGTCGCGCTCGCGATCAGCCCGTAGCCCCACACGCCGTACGCGGAGAAGTGGTAGCGCAGGCCGACCTCGAACCCGAGGCCCGGCGCCCGCCCGAGCGCGCGCAGCAGGTTGCCGGTCAGCCGCAGTTCCTGCGCGGCCGTCACCTCGACCTTCGGATCGTCGAGCTGAGCGTTGGCGAGCCCCGTGCCGGCCAGCAGCGTCGCGTGCGGCACGCCGCGTTCGTCGCCGAAATCGACCAGCAGCCGGGCGCTGGCCGGACTCCGGGTGAAGTCCCAGAAGCTCATGCGGAGAAACCCTCGAAGCGCCGATTTGGCCCAAATACTAAAACAATTGTCCCGAAGCAGCATTGGTGTTTTCCCATGCGGCCAGCACCATCGGCGTCATCCAGTCGTCGCCCGAACGACGCCAACGCCCCCGGAGGAGACACCATGCGACGCAGTCGCCCGACCGATCCCGCAGCCCGCTTCGCACGCCGGCGCGCCGTGCCTGCACGAACCCTTGCCCCTGCCCGGCCAAGCGCCGGCCGCCCGTGCGCGCTGCCGCACCCCGCCTGATCCATCGACCATCGGAGGATGAACCCATGAGCAGGACTTTCGACTACATCGTCGTCGGCGGCGGGTCGGGCGGCTGCGTCGTCGCCGGGCGGCTGACCGAGGACCCGGCCGTGACCGTCTGCGTGCTCGAGGCCGGCGGCCGCGGCGACGGCACGCTCGTCAACGTGCCGACCGGCGCGGTCGCGATGATGCCGACCCGCGTGAACAACTGGGCCTTCGACACGGTGCCGCAGCGCGGCCTCGGCGGGCGCATCGGCTACCAGCCGCGCGGCAAGGCGCTGGGCGGTTCGTCGGCCATCAACGCGATGGTCTATATCCGCGGCCATCGCATCGACTACGACGGCTGGGCCGCGCTCGGCAACGAAGGCTGGGCCTACGACGACGTGCTGCCGTACTTCCGCCTGAGCGAGCACAACGAGCGCTTCGACGATGCGTGGCACGGCCGCGACGGCCCGCTGTGGGTAAGCGACCTGCGCACCGGCAACCCGTTCCATGGGCGCTACCTGGAAGCGGCGCAACAGGCCGGCCTGCCGCTCACCGACGATTTCAACGGCGCGCAGCAGGAAGGCATCGGCATCTACCAGGTCACGCAGAAGCACGGCGAACGGTGGAGCGCGGCGCGTGCGTACCTCTTGCCGTACATCGGCCGCCGCGACAACCTGACGGTCGAGACCCACGCGCAGGTGCTGCGCATCCTGTTCGACGGCACGCGCGCGACCGGCGTCGAAGTCCGGCAGCACGGCGAGGTCCGCACACTGCGCGCCCGGCGTGAAGTCGTGCTCGCGGCCGGCGCGCTGCAAACGCCGCAACTGCTGATGCTGTCGGGCGTCGGCCCGGGCAGCGAACTCCGGCAACGGGGCATCGCGGTGCACGCCGACCTGCCCGGCGTCGGCCGCAACCTGCAGGATCATCCGGATTTCATCTTCGGCTACCGCACGCGCAGCGTCGACACGATGGGCGTATCCGCGCGCGGCGGCATGCGCATGCTGCGCGAGCTCACGCGCTTTCGCCGCGAGCGGCGCGGCATGCTGACGTCGAATTTCGCGGAAGGCGGCGGTTTCCTGAAGACCCGCGCGGACCTCGACGCACCGGACATCCAGCTGCACTTCGTCGTCGCGCTCGTCGACGATCACGCGCGCAAGCTGCACGCCGGCCACGGGCTGTCGTGCCACGTGTGCCTGCTGCGGCCGCGCAGCCGCGGCTCGGTCACGCTCGACAGCGCCGATCCGCTCGCGGCACCGCGCATCGACCCCGCGTTCTTCGACGATCCGCGCGACCTCGACGACATGGTCGCGGGCTTCCGGCTCACACGGCGGCTGATGGAAGCGCCGGCGCTCGCCAGCTGGACCACGGGCGACCTGTTCACCACGAACGTCGACACCGACGATGAAATCCGCGACGTGCTGCGGCGGCGTACCGACACCGTGTACCACCCGGTCGGCACGTGCCGGATGGGGCACGACACGCTCGCCGTCGTCGATCCGCAGCTGCGCGTGCGCGGCCTGCAGGGGCTGCGCATCGTCGATGCGTCGGTCATGCCGACGCTCGTCGGCGGCAACACCAACGCACCGACGATCATGATCGCCGAGAAGGCCGTCGACCTGATTCGCGGCGTGTGCCGCACGCCAGCACGGCCGCAGCGCGAAACCGTCAGGACAGCGACGGATTCCGCTCCCGCTTCGCACGCCGCGCACGAAGCCGTCCAGCCTGAGGAGACCCGCCATGTCGTCGCGTGACGCTGCCCGCCTGACCGAATCCACCGCACCGCTCGCGGCGATCATCATCGGCGCCGGCTTCGCCGGCATCGGCATGGCCATTGCGCTGCAACGTGCCGGCATCCACGATTTCGCGATCGTCGAACGCTCGCACGACGTCGGCGGCGTGTGGCGCGACAACAGCTACCCGGGCGCCGCGTGCGACGTGCCCTCGCACCTGTACTCGTTTTCGTTCGAGCCCAACCCGGCCTGGTCGCGCGTGTTCGCACCGCAGCCCGAAATCCATGCGTACCTCCAGCATTGCGCGCACAAGTACGGCCTCGCGCGCTACCTGCGCTTCGGCGCCGACGTCGCGCATGCGCGTTACGACGAAGCCGCCGCGCTGTGGCGCGTCACGCTCGCCGACGGCACGACACTCAGCGCCGCCGTGCTCGTCAGCGGCACCGGGCAGCTGAGCCGCCCCGCGATGCCCGACCTGCCCGGCATCGACACGTTCCGCGGCCGCGCATTCCACTCCGCGCACTGGGATCACGACTATGCGCTCGCCGGCAAGCGCGTGGCGGTGGTCGGCACCGGTGCGTCGGCGATCCAGTTCGTCCCCGCGATCGCCGGCGACGTGCAGCGCCTGACCGTATTCCAGCGTTCGCCGGCCTACGTGATGCCGCGCCCCGACCGCGCGTACCGCCCGTGGGAGAAGGCGCTGTTCCGCACGCTTCCGTGGGCGATGAAGCTGCATCGCGCATCGATCTACCTGCGCTACGAATCGCGCGCGATCGCGTTCACGCGCCTGCACCGGTTGATGAAGGTCGCGGTCGGCCGGCCGTTCCGCAAGCTGCTCGCGCGCGACGTGCCGGACGCCGCGTTGCGCGCACGGCTCACGCCCGACTACCCGATCGGCTGCAAGCGCATCCTGCTGTCGAGCGACTACCTGGCCGCGATGAGCCGCGACAACGTCGAACTCGTCACGCAGCGGATCCGGCGCGTGACGGAGCGCGGCATCGAGACCGTCGACGGCGTGCATCATCCGGTCGATGCCATCGTCTACGGCACGGGGTTCGCGGCGACCGAGTTCCTGTCGCCGATGCGCATCACGGGCCGCGACGGGCTCGACCTGAACGACGCATGGCGGCGCGGCGCGCAGGCGTATCTCGGGCTTACCGTGCCCGGTTTTCCGAACTTCTTCATGCTGTACGGCCCGAACACCAATCTCGGCCACAACTCGATCGTCTACATGCTCGAAAGCCAGATCGCGCACGTGATGCGCTGCCTGCACGCGATGCGGCGCAACGGCGCACGCGAGATCGACGTCGACGCGCGCCGCTACCGGCGCTTCAACGCGCATGTGCAGCAGCGGCTCGAAGGATCGGTGTGGAACAGTTGCAAGAGCTGGTATGTCGATGCATCGGGACACAACAGCACGAACTGGCCGGGCTTCACGCTGACCTACCGGTGGATCACCCGTTTCACCGGGATGTCCGCCTACCGTTTCACGCATCCGGCGCCCGAATCGGTTGCCCCGACACGCGACGTCGTAGTCGCGCCACCCGCCGGCCCGCTGGAGGCGCTCACGGCCGCCTCGCTGCGCGGTTTCCTGCGCGTGGCGTTCCGGCCGCTGATCGGGCCGCCGTTCGGCGCACGCATGCAACGCCGCGTCGTCGCGCTGCTGTCGCCGCTGATGCCCGGCACGGGCGGCACGCTGCGCTACCGTACGCACGCGCACCGCGTGCCGGTCGAAGTGGTTGCGCCGAAACGCGGCGACACGGGCGGCGCGATCCTCTATCTGCACGGCGGCGCATTCTGCCTCGGCGGGCCGCATACGCATCGCGGCGTGACGACGCGGCTCGCGAACGATGCCGGCCTGCCGGTGTGGGTGCCCGATTACCGGCTGGCCCCCGAGCATCCGGGCCCGGCCGCGCTCGACGATGCGCTGGCCGTCTATGACGCGATGCGCGCGCAGGGTCACGCTCCGCACCGGATCGCGATCGCGGGCGATTCGGCCGGCGGTGCGCTGGCGCTGGCACTGGCCATCGCGCTGCGCGAGCGCGGCGAGCCCGCCGCCGCCGCGTTGCTGCTGATCTCGCCCGTGACCGATCCCGCGCTCGGCGGCGCGACGCTGGCCTCGCGCCGCCACGACGATCCGATGATCCGCCGCGGCTGGCTCGAGCAAGGGCTGCGCTGGTATCACGGCGCCGGATCGGCGGCGGCCCGCGGCCCGCTCGATACCGACCTGCGCGGCCTGCCGCCGATGCTCGTCCAGGCCGGCGACCAGGAAGTGCTGCTGTCGGACGCGCAGCGGCTGGCCAGTCACGCGCAGGCCTGCGGCGTGCCGTGCCGGCTGGAGATTCATGCGGCGCGCTGGCATGTGTTTCATCTGCAGTCGTTTTACCTGCGCTCGGCGCGGGACGCGTTGCGCACGCTGGCGGAGTTTGCGTCGGCATGCGTTGCCGCGACGGCATGACGATGCAACGGTAACGCACGAGGATTTTCCGGCGGGCGCGCCGCGCGACGCGCCCGCCGTCGGACTGTTCGCGCACTTGCCTCACGTCCCATTCATGGCGCGTGCCCTCCACACGCGCCATCGACACCGGCCATTCGGCCGAATCGCCACGCCAGGTACCGGATGAAAGAATGATCTTCGTCCGGGAAGCCGGTTTCGCTGCCTGCACGGCAACTGCCACGCATGCGGCGTCCTGTGTCGTTCCGACTCGCCAATGCGCGCACGCCCCTGCGCACACCACCCGGCAACTCGCACGACCGCCTCCTTTCTCATTCCCCCTTTTTGTAGCTTATAAGTTACAATGCTCTCCAAGTTCGAACTTCTTCGCTACCAGCGCGACGATGGTCGCGAGCCCTTCACCGAATGGTTGAACGCCGTGCGCGACAAGCTTGCACAGGCCCGGATTCGCGAACGCCTGCGCCGCGTGCAGACGGGCAACTTCGGCGATTGCGAGCCTGTCGGCGAAGGCGTGATCGAACTGCGCGTCCACGTCGGCGCCGGCTATCGCGTGTATTTCGGGCGGTACGGCGGCGCACTGGTGCTGCTGCTGTCGGGCGGCGACAAAAGCAGCCAACCCGACGACATCAGGCGCGCCAAGGAACACTGGTCGAACTGGAAACGGAGGCAAACATGACCAAGCTCAAAGGTGCGGTATCGCACCACGACGCGGAAGTCGCCGAACTCGGCGCCGACCGCGAACTCGCAGTGGCCTATCTGCGCGTTGCGATGGAGTCGCTCGACGATCCCGACAACCGCGCGGCCGGCCTGCTCGCGCTGCGCACCGTCGCGGAAGCGTACGGCGGGCTCGGCGCGGTCGCGGCCGAAGCCGGCATCAGCCGCGAATCGCTGTACCGCACGCTGTCCCCCAACGGCAACCCGACGCTGAAAACGCTGCTCGCGGTGCTCAAGACTGTCGGCTTGCGCCTGTCCGTCGTCCCCGCGCAGCCGGCGCACGCGTAAGCGGCGCACGGCCCGCTCACGGCCTGACCATCCATACCAGCAGCATCTCGGCCGGCGCGGCCGTCGTCCCCGCCGGCGGATGCCCGATCGTCGGCTCGACCGCCAGCGCCTTCGCAATCGACGCCGCATCGTCGATCGTCGTCGAGCGCACGATCGTCATCAGCCGCGCCGGCCGATGCAGCGTCTCGCGATACAGCGCGCCGTACCACAGCGGCCGCATGCCGAGCGCGTCCTGCAACACGTACGGATAACGCCACAGCCGCAGCACGAGGCGGCTTTCCGGCTGGCCCGGATCGACGCGCACGAACACGCGGCGCGTGCTTTCGCCGTGCGTGTAACGCGGCAGCACCGGCAGCGCCTCGGCCGGCGCCTGCGGCAGCAGCCAGCGCAGCGCGGTGGCGGGCGACCACGGCGTCGCGCGCTGCCAGCCGGCCTGCGCGAGATGCCGGTCGAGCGTGTCCGACGTCGCGCTCCATTGCAGCGGCAGATACTCCTCGCGGTCGCCGCCGATCTCGGTGCGCCGCACCGGCACGCGCTGCCACCCGCCGCGCAGCCACTGGTCGACGGTCATCGCGACCACGTCGCCGACATGCGGGCGCGCCGCGCGGTCGAGCTGCCATTGCGCGGGAACCGTCCATACGCCGGCCGTCGCGAGCACCACGGTCACCGCGACGAGCGCGCCCCTCGGCTGCACATGCTCGCGCACGCGCCAGTACGCGTAGGCGCCGGCCAGCAACGCGAACCAGGCCAGCCCGAGGCTCCAGCCGCCCAGCAGGCCCGACAGCCACGTGTCTCCGACATACAGCCGCGCGAAGCCGCCGAGCACGATCCACAGCACCACCGCGGTCACGACCGGGATCCGCCACGGCGCGGGCCGGTCACGCGTCAGCACCCAGCCGAGGCCACTGCTTGCGAGAATCGCGAACGCGGCTTCGGCATCGGGCAGCGGTACGTGCAGCGCGCCGGGCGGCAGGCTCGCGGGCGTCGCGCCGGGTACGCCCGCACCGAACGCCGGCACGAGCAAGACGGCGACGCCGACGGTCGCGAGCCACCACGCGGCGGTCAGCCAGCAGCGATGGATCATCAGCCAGACGAGAAACGCGGCCGCGACGATCAGCCCCGTATCGTGCCCGTGCAATACGGCAAGCGCGCGCATCATGGCGTCCACCGGCGGCGTGCGCAGGTTCTGCAGGAACGCGTACAGCGCGATGTCAGCGTGCGTCAACGGATCGTTCGCGACGACATCCTGCACAAGGCCCGCGAACAGCCACACGCAGCCGACGAACAGCAGCGCGAGCGCGGGCACCGCGCCCGGCAGGCCGCGCACGTACGCGATCGCGTCGTGCAGCCGCGCGCCGACCCGCGGCCAGCGGTGCGCGCATGCGTGCACCCCTTCGACGAGCGCACGACGCAACAGCGGCCAACCGCGCCGCAGCGCGACGCGCACGCCGATCCACACGAGCGCGACCAGCGCCGCGACGACCAGCAGGATCACGGCGACCCGCACGCTGATCGCCGCGGCCAGCGCGGCCGACGCGCCGAACACGATGCCCGGCGCGACGTGCACGGGCGCCCAGATGAGTGCCGAGACGACGTTGACCGGATAGAACGACCGGCGCGGCAGCGTCGCGCAGCCGACGACGACCGGCACGACCGCACGCACCGGCGCAAGAAAACGTGCGAGCACGATGCTCTTCACGCCATGGCGCAGCACGAACTCCTCGCCGCGCCCGTAGGCGTTCGCATAACCGAAGCGCGCCCATGCGTTGCGGATCATTCCGCGGTAGTGCCGCCCCAGCTCGTAGCTGATGCCGTCGCCGATCACGGCGCCGACTGCCGCGACGCCGATCGTCGTCCAGCCGTCGAGCGCGCCCGCGCCGATCAGCGCACCGGCCGCGAACATCACAGCGCCGGCCGGCACGACCGTGCCGATCAGCGCGATCGCCTCGGCGCACGCGGTCACGAACACGACCGCGAGCACGAGCAGCGGATGCGCGCCGATCGCGCCGATCCACGCGTGGATCGTGTCGCTCATTGCACGCTCCATGGCGAAACGCCCCGGCGTGAGAACACCGGGCCGGCGTTGGCATGGGGAGCGTTCATCGGGCGGTGCGCGCGGTCGCGCCGGCGTGGCGGATCAATCGAACTCGTGCTGCCGCGCGTCGGCCTCGAGCGGCGCGTCGTGGTAGCCGACCGTCGCGATCTCCTGCAGATAGCGCGCGAGAAACGCGCCGATCGATCCGGCGGCCTCGTACTGATGCACGTGGCGAAATTCATGGGTCAGCAGGCGGCGCGTGTCCTGCCCGCGCAGCACGTACACCGCATGACCGAGCGTGAGCCCGATCGTCCCCGGCGACAACAGCCCCGTGTCGCGGGCGATCGCGGCGAGCGTCGGCGTCTCCGGAAACGGCATGCGCTCGACGATCACCACGCGGATCCGCTCCGGCTGGGCGACACCCACCGTGCGCGCGTCGTCGGCCTGCGCCGGCGTCAGCGGCGCACCCTGCGCGATCCCGCGCGCCGCCTCCGCTTCGGCCCACGCGACGGCGGCAGGCAGTGCGGACGGCAGGATATCGGCAAGATCGATCATCACGGGGCTCCTCGTTAGTGTCGTGGCATCGGGCACCAGTTTAGTCCCGAATCCGGGCGGTTCGCGGGGCGGCTGGCGACCCGCCGCGCCGCCCGGTTCCCGCCGCCGCGACCACCCGGGAATACCCTGATTCGCGCCCGCCCCGCCGCGTATGTTTTCTCGGGAATTATTTCGTTTCAGTGCACATTCATCGAAAACCTGTCTCGAAAATTTACCGGATGTGTATCGTTTTCGGATTCGGCGGAATATATTGGTCAGAAGAACGGCCGCGGCGACCACCGGACAGCAGGGCGCGGCGTCATCCCGAAGAGGATCGCTAGATGATCAGGGTAATTCTGGCTGACGATCACGCAGTCATGCGAGACGGACTGCGTCACATCCTGGAAACGGCCGGCGGTTTCGAAATCGTCGGCGAGGCAAGCGACGGCTCGGCCACGCTCGCGCTGGTCGAGCGCGGTACCGCCGACGTGCTGCTGCTCGACCTGTCGATGCCCGCGCCGACCGGGATCGAGCTGATCCGGCTGGTGAAGCACCACGCGCCGTCGCTGCGCATGCTCGTGCTGACGATGCACGCGGAGGCGCAATACGCGGCGCGCGCGTTCAAGGCCGGCGCAACCGGCTACCTGACGAAGGACAGCGCGACCGCCGAGCTCGTGGAGGCGGTCGGCAAGGTCGCGGCGGGCGGCGTCTACGTGAGCCCGTCGGCGGCCGAAAGCCTCGCGCTCACGCTGCGCGCGCCGGCCGCGGCACTGCCGCACGAACGGCTGTCCGCGCGCGAGCTCGACGTGATGCGCCGCATCGTCGCCGGCCAGACCGTCACGCAGATCGCGACCGAACTCGCGCTGAGCGCGAAGACGGTCAGCACCTACAAGACACGGATCCTCGAGAAGATGGAACTGCCGCACGAAGCCGCGCTGGTCCGCTACGCGGTGCGCCACGACCTCGACCCCGGCGGCGACGCATGACGGCCGCCTTCCACCTCCCGCCCTCCCCCCCGGACGACGACACCTCCGACGCGTCGCGCCTGTTCATGTCGTCGCTGCCGCCGGGCCGGCGCGAACGGCGGCTCGCGCTCGCGACCGTGCTCGTGTCCGCGGTGATCTTCGCCGCGCTTGCGCCCTTCGCGGGCAGGCCGCTTGCGCCGGGCTGGGCGTTCATCCCCGTGTACCAGTCGGCGATCGTCGTCAACGACATGGTGACGGCCGGCCTGCTGCTCGGCCAGTACGCGATCCTGCGCGAGAAGCCGCTGCTCGTGCTCGCGGGCGGCTACCTGTTCACGGGCTTCATGGCCGGCTCCCACATGCTGACCTTTCCCGGGCTGTTCGCGCCGACCGGCCTGCTCGGCGCCGGCGACCAGACCACCGCCTGGCTCTACCTGTTCTGGCACGGCGGCTTCCCGCTGGCGGTCGCCGCGTACGCGCTGCTGCGCGCGGCATCGCCTGCCGCGGGCCCGATCCCGGCTCCGCAACGCCGCGCGGCGATTCCCGTGGTGCTGTGCATCGCGGCCGCGCTCGGCGCGACGGCCGCGCTCGCGCTGCTCGCGACGGCCGGCCACGACCTGCTGCCGCGCATCATGAACGGCAACCGGATGGCCGCGACGATGACGAACGCGATCACGATCGTCTGGGGGCTGAACCTGGTGGCGCTGATGCTGATGTGGCAGCGGCGGCGGCGGCATTCCGTGCTCGACCTGTGGGTGATGACGGTGCTCGTCGCGTGGCTGTTCGACATCGCGCTGTCGGCGATGCTGAATCACGGGCGCTACGATCTCGGCTTCTACGCGGGGCGCGCGTACGGTCTGGTCGCGTCCGGCGTCGTGCTGTTCGCGATGCTGTTCGAAAACGGCCGACTGCATGCGCAGACGGTGCGCGCGCTGGCCGGCGCGCGCTACCAGCATCTGCTCGTCGTGCAGAAGAGCGCGCAATTGAACGACGCGAACGAGCGGCTCGAACAGCGCGTTGCCGCACGCACCGCGCAACTGAGCGCGTCGAACCGCGACCTGCGGCGCGAAGTCGAGGAACGCGTGCGCGCCGAGCGAGCGCTGCAGGCGTCGCGCGAGGAGCTGCGCGAGATCGCCGCGATCAGCGCGAGCGCTCGCGAAGCCGAGCAGCGCCGCATCGCACGCGAGCTGCACGACGAACTCGCGCAGACACTCGCGACGCTGAAGAACGATCTGGAATGGCTGATCGATCGCGTGCCGCAGGACGATGCACTGCTGGCGCGCAAGATCGCGGCGATGCACACGCTGGCGCGCGGCGCGGTGGCCGCGACGCGCCGCATCGCGTCTGACCTGCGCCCGCTGATGCTCGACGATCTCGGCTTCGCCGCCGCGATGCAATGGCTCGTGGAGGATTTCCGGCACCGTCACGGCATCGAATGCGCGCTGCATGTCGACCCGCCCGAACTGCAACTCGACGAGCCTTACGCGACGGCGGTGTTCCGCATCGCCCAGGAAGCGCTCGCGAACGTCGCACGGCACGCGGCCGCGTCGCATGCGAACGTCGCGCTCGTGCAGGCGAACCAGGCGATCGAGCTGACGATTCGCGACGACGGCGCGGGATTCGATCCCGGCGTGCCGCGCAAATCGGGATCGTTCGGGCTGGTCGGGTTACGCGAGCGTGCGTATCTCGTTGGCGGCACGCTGCGGATCGCAACGACGCTCGGCGAGGGGACGACGATCGAGGTCGAGATTCCGCTGTCGCCTGCGCCTGCTGCGGTCGCGCATGGCGGGAATGGAGGTTCGAGGATCGATCGCTGATCGAGGCGGCAATATCGGCAAATGCCGGCCGCCGCGTCGATCATGCGTCAGTGGTAGTCGTCTTCCCGTTGATGTCGCACGGCCAGAATCGTGACTTGCCCGGCCGCTTCAATCTCGAACGGCAGGACGTAGCCCCACGTGCCGAAAGACGCGATCGGCTCACGCAGAAACGGATTCCCGTCGTCGATCTTGCGGCATGTGAACGGAAACATTCGGAGCATGGCGATACCTTGTTCGATCGCGTCCGCAGCCCGCTGCCGCTGCATCGGTATCACGTTCGAGCAGGTATCGATGCATCTGCACCAGATCCTCACGGGCCGCACTTGTATATCGGACCCGATAGATCAATCCGCCGCCTTCGCTGTTCTCGCAGCGTTCAGCATGCCCTCGAGTTCGGCCTGCACGTCGGCGGCGTCGACGTATTCGCCGGTACGGCGCGCCTCGTCGCGCGATGCAAGGCCACGGGTGACAAACTCGCGCCGCAGGCGACGACGCGCGATACCATCGCGAAGCGCCGACTCCATGAACGCAGACAACGTCTCGTTTTCCTCAAGGACCGACTCTGCCGCCTCCCGCAATTGCGGATCGACACGCAGCGCCGGCATGATCGCGGTTTTCATCGCACACTCCATGGATCACATATGTAATCCATGGTAGCAAACCCTCTTTTACACGTGCAGTCGGCCATTTGGCCTAACCAACGTGTCCGGGACCACAATCCGGCCGCGCCGCACACCTCACGCCCGCATCGCCACCATCCCCCGCTCCGAGCGGGTCCACGCGACCAGCGCGCCGATTCCGAGCAGCGCGAGACACACGATCGGCACGATCATCGGCCCGAACGCGGTGCCCGTCACCTTGCCGGCAAACGGCATCAGGTTCTGGCTGAAGAAGCCGCCGAGGTTGCCGATCGAGTTGATCGCCGCGACGCTCGCCGCCGCCCGCGCGCCGGTGAAGTAGCGCGGCGGCATCGACCAGAAGCACGGATACAGCAGCGGGATGCATGCGCCGCCGAGCACCAGCGCGATGAAGCGCAGCGGCGTCGACGGCAGCACGAGGCTCAGCAGGAAGCCGAGCGCGCCAAGCGCCGCGACGATCGCGATCGTGCGCAGGATGCTCTTCGCGCGGCGCAGTTTCCCCGGCAGCCACACCAGCAGCAGCACGGCAAGCGCCCACGGCAGCATGCTCAGGAAGCCGTTCGTCGTGCTCGACACGCCGAACGATTTCACGAGCGTCGGCAGCCAGTACGTCACGCCGTACAGCGACGTCGACATCAGCATGTAGGTCGCCGCGAACAGCATCACGCGCGGGTCGAGCAGCGCTTTCCACGGCTGGCCGTGCTCGGCCTGCGCGGGTTTCTCGCGTTCGAGCGCGGCCTCGACGATCTGCTTCTCGCGGTCGTCCAGGAAACGGGCGTCGCGCACCGACGCGGGCAGCACGCGGAACACGACGATCGCGACGATCACCGCCGGGATGCCCGTCGCCACGAACACCCACTGCCAGCCCGCGAGCCCCCACACGCCGTTCAGGCTCAGCAACACGCCGCCGACCAGCGAGCCGAGCATGTTCGCGAGCGCGCTGCCGAGCGTGAAGATGCCGAGCACCTTCGCGCGATAGCTCTGGGGAAACCACAACGTCAGGTAGTAGATCACGCCCGGATAGAAGCCGGCCTCGGCGATGCCGAGCACGAAGCGCAACGCGCAGAAAGCGGGCATCGACGTCGTGAAGCCCATCAGCACCGTGATCAGCCCCCACGTCAGCATGATCCGCGCGAGCCACACGCGCGCGCCGTAGCGATGCAGCGCGAGCGTGCTCGGCACCTCGAACAGCAGGTAGCCGATGAAGAACAGCGACGACGCGAGCCCGAACGCGGCTTCCGTCATCCCGAGGCTGTGCACCATCTGCAGTTTCGCGAAGCCGACGTTCTGCCGGTCGATGAACGCGATCAGGAACATCACGACGAGGATGGGCAGCAGGCGCCGCGCCATCTTCGACATGATGCGCTGTTCTTCGGCGGACGCGGGGTCCAGGGTGTCGGTAGCATTCACTTCAGGCTCCTTGCGTGAATCGGTTGCACAGCGGTTGCATGTCGTTTGAATCGGCGCCGCGCGCGACGATCGCGCGGGTGCGGGGCATGTCGGGGAAAGGAAGCGGCGGCATCAGCGCGACCGGTAGTCGTCGAGCATCGGCGCGAACATCTCGTGCCATGCACGCGGCTTCGCCTTGATCGTGCCGGCCAGGTACAGGAATTCGACGTAGTCCATCAGCTGGTTCGGCAGTACCGAGAAACGCGTGTCGGGCGCGGCGAGCATCCGCATCACGTCGTCGTGCGACACGCCGACGCCCGACGACGCCGCATACAGCGCGGCCGCCGCGCGCGGGTCCTGCGCGATCAGGCGGTTCGCTTCGTCGAGCGCGCCGAGAAACGCGACGGCCAGCGCGGGGTCCGTATCGACGAGCCGCTTCGGCGCGAATACGACGTCGAGCGTCAGCGGGCCGAGCACGTCGACCGAATTCACGACGCGGTGAATGCCCGGCTGTCGCAGCTCGAGCGTCGAGAACGGCGGCGACGTGAAGTGCGCGGTCACGCCGTTCTCGCGCCGGATCAGTGCCTGCATCGCCTGCGGATGCGGGAGGTTCACGGTGATCGAATCGAGCTGCGCGAAATGCGTCGCGCCGAGCTGCCGGCTCGCGACCATCTGCAGCACGACCGCCGACAGCGACGTGCGGATGCCGGGCACCGCGATCCGGTCGGACGGCGTGAAGTCGCGCAGCGACACGAGGCCCGTGCGGTTCGCGTTCAGCGACAGCGACGTGGTGGACAGCCCGCTGATGCCGATCACCTCGACGTTCGGAATGCCGCGCGCCCGTGCCCACAGCTCGATGAAACCCGGAGCGCCGGCGCCTGCGAAATCGAGCGTGCCGGCCATCATCGCGTCGTTGACGGAATTGCCGCCGTCGAGCAGCACCCAGTCGACCGCGACGTCGCGCACGCCGTGGCGCGCCGCGTGCCGCTCGAACAGCCGCTGCTTCTCCATCACGAGCAGCGGCAGGTACAGCACCCCGAAGCCTTTCGAGATCCGGACGGTGCGCGGCTTCGCGCGCACGAGCGGCGGCGCGGCCAGCATGCCGATGCCGGCGGCGATCAACGCGCGGCGGCGCGGCGACGTCGTCATGCGCGGGCCGCCGTGCGACGGACGGCAAACGGCCACGCGAAAACCCGCGTCGCGCTGCGCCGCGCGTTCGTCGTGCCCGTGACATGCTGCATGTTGCCGTCTCCTTGAATATTTCTGGTATTAATGCCGTCCTTGCGTACTGCATCCGGCTCGACACAGGTTATCGACCGAGTCTGAGAAAATGCTGACATCCCGGCCCCGGGAAAACCCCTAACCCACCCATCTGCGAAACGGCACCATGCGCATTCTCGTCGTGGAGGACGATGCCGAAATCGGCGCGGCGATCCGCAGCCGCCTGGCGCGGCTCGGCCATGCCGTCGATCTCGAAACCGACGGCGCGACCGCGAACGGGCTGCTGCGCGTCGAGCGCTTCGACCTCGTCGTGCTCGACGCGAACCTGCCCGGCATGGACGGCTTCACCGTGCTGCGACACCTGCGCGCGTCGGGCAGCACGACACCCGTGCTGCTCGTCACCGCACGCTCGGCGATCGACGACCGCGTGAGCGGCCTCGGCCTCGGCGCCGACGACTACCTGGTGAAGCCGTTCGACTACCGCGAGCTCGACGCGCGCGTGCAGGCGCTCCTGCGCCGCAACAGCGGCCACGCGAACGACGTGCTGACGCTCGGCGGCCTCGTGATCGACCGCAGCAGCCGCCTGGCGGAACTCGACGGCCAGCCGTTGTCGCTGTCGCGCCAGGAATTCGCGCTGCTCGAAATCCTCGCGAGCCGCCCGCAACGCATCTTCTCGAAGGACGAACTGCTGAACCAGCTGTTCAGCTTCGGCAACGAGCCGACCGCGAATGCGGTCGAGCAGTACGTGACACGCGTGCGCAGGAAGCTGCAGGGCAGCTCGGTCGAGATCCGTACCGCGCGCGGGATGGGGTATCAGATTGCGGCGCACTGACTGGTTCCCGAAGACGCTGTTTGGGCGCACGCTGCTCTTCATCGCGCTCGTGGTTGCGTCCGGCGCGCTCGCGCTCGCGGCGATCGCGCGCTACTACGCGGGCGTCGCGGCCGAACGCGCATACGACCAGTTGCTTGCCGGCGCGTCGATCCAGGTCGCGGAAAACCTCTACGTGCAGGGCGGCGTGCTCGCGCTGAATCCGCCGGTGGCCGCGCTGTCGACGCTGTCACGCTATGACCTCGTCTACTACAAGGTCGTCGATTCGCGCGGCATCGTCGTGGCCGGCTACAACGATCTCGCGAGCCCCGTGACGCTCGCCGCCGCGAAACAGGGCCCGGCGTTCGCGAACGGCCTGTACCAGGGGCACCGGATCCGCACCGCGACCATCGCGCGCTACATGCCCGAAGAGAGCACGCCGGGCTGGGCGTTCGTAACCGTCGCGCAAACCACCAACGCGCGCCAGCAGCTCACGAACGACATGAGCCTCAAGGTGTGGACGCTGATCCTGCTGATGAGCGTGCTCGCGATCGGCGCGAGCGGCCTCGCGATCCGGCGCGGCCTGCGCCCGCTCGCGCAGATCGGCACGATCATCGCCGCGCGCGACCCGGCCGACCTGCGGCCGGTGGCCGTCGACACGCCGAGCGAGATCGACGCGATCATCGGGTCGATCAACGGATTGATACACCGCCTGGCCGAACGCATCAACGCGATGCAGCGCTTCATCGCCGACGCGGCGCACCAGATGCGCACGCCGCTCGCGCGACTCGACGCGCAGATCGAGCTGCTCGACGGCGAATCCGATCCCGCGCGCCATGCGGCACGCCTCGACGCGCTACGCGCGACCTCTTCGGACGTCGGCCGGCTCACCGGCCAGTTGCTCAATCACGCAATGGTGATCCATCGCACCGAAGCCGTACCGCTGCAGCCGGTCGACCTCGTCGCGCTCGCGAAGGACGTGCTCGGCCGCGCGATTCCGCTCGCGGGCGAGCGCGATGTCGCCGTCGCATTCGCGAGCGACGCGCCGCTCGCCTGGATCGACGGCGACGCGATCAGCCTGCAGGAAGCGTTGTCGAACGTGCTGCACAACGCGCTGCTGCACGGGCATGCGGACGACATCGTCGTGTCGGTCGCGACGAAGGGCAACGCAGGCGATACCGTGACGCTGACCGTCACCGACAACGGCCGCGGCATTCCACGCGAGCATTGGGATGCCGCGCTGCAGCCGTTCGTGCGGATCGCACCGGACGGCAGCGAGCGGCGCACGGGGTCGGGCCTCGGGCTCGCGATCGTGCAGGAAGTGATGAAGGCGCACGGCGGGCGCATCGGGTTTGCGTTTCCCGATGCGGGCGGGTTCGCGGTGGTGCTGACGTTTCCGCGTGCGGCGGGGATCGGCGCCGCGCAGGCATGAACGGACGGACCGGTGCCGGATCGGGCGCGGCAGGCGCTCAGTCGTCGTCGTTGTCGTCGAGGCGGTTCCGCTCCGCATGCCGCGCGACCAACTGGTCCAGCTCGTCATACCGACGATCGCAGAACAGCCGGCACAATGTGTCGACTTCCGCGCGCGTGTCGACGTCGATCGTGTCGACATGCCGTTCCAGCTTGCCTTTGCCGATCCCGAACAGCCCCTTCTTCATCCGCATCGAAACGGCATTCAACTGGAAGCCGTCCGCATGCGCGTCGCTCAGCGCGGTCACCCACAATTCGCGCTGATCGTCGGCGTGCTGCAGCACGAGCGCGGGCAACGGCCCTTCCTGCGTGTCGTCCCATTCGGCGTGCTGCGCCGCCCACGGGAACGTGTCGAAGGCACGCGTGAACGATGCGTAGTCGGTCGCGCCCTGAGGGTCGAGTTGAGTGTAGTCGTAGCCGGTTTTCTGAATGGCGTAGGTCAACATGGCGCGGCGCTCCCGGTGGCGGTAATGGCGACTGCGCGTAATCTACCTGACAATTCGGTGTACCTCGCAGTTTTTCGCGAGGCCGGATCCGGGCACCGCCATCAGCCTCGCCCGCTACGCCGCCACCGCCTCGCCACCGAGATACGCATCGCGCACGCGCTCGTCGTCGAGCAGCGCCTTGGCCTGCCCTTCGAGCACGACGCGCCCCGTTTGCAGGACATACCCGTAATGCGCGATCTCCAGCGCGAGGCTCGCGTTCTGCTCGACCATGAACACGGTCACGCCCTGCTTGTTGATCGCGTCGATCAGTTCGAGCACCTTGTCGACATAGAGCGGTGACAGCCCCATCGTCGGCTCGTCCATGCAGATCAGCTTCGGCCGCGCCATCAATGCCCGCGCCATCGCCAGCATCTGCTGCTCGCCGCCCGACAGCGTGCCCGCGCGCTGCGTCAGCCGCTCGCGCACCCGGGGAAACAGGTCGAGCACGCGTTCGTAGTCCTCGGCCACCGCCGCGCGGTCGCCGCGCGTGTACGCGCCCATCAGCAGGTTCTCGCGCACGCTCATGTCGCCGAACAGCCGCCGCGCCTCGGGCACGGCCGCGATCCCGCGCCGCACGCGCTGCGGCGTCGCGAGCGCCGTCACGTCGTCGCCGTCGAAGCGCACGACGCCGCGCTTCGGCCGCATCAACCCGAGAATCAGCTTCATCGTGGTCGACTTGCCGCTCGCATTGCCGCCGAGCAGGCTGACGATCTGCCCTCGGCCGACTTCGAAGTTCACGTCGAAATGCACCTGCACCGGCCCGTAGAACGTGTCGAGGTGTTCGAGTTTCAGCAGCGCATCGGTCATGGTCGTTTGCAATCCGGAAGAAGTTGCGCTCATGCGGCTGCCTGCGCCGCGCGGTCGGCCGGCGTGCCGCCCGCATGGCGGCGGCCGAGGTACGCCTCGATCACGCGAGGATCGTGCCGCACGTCGCGCGGCGCGCCTTCGGCGATCTTCACGCCGTTGTCGAGCACCATCACGCGGTCGGACACGCGCATCACGAGTTCGAGCTTGTGCTCGATCAGCAGGATCGTCAGGCCGCGCGCCTTCAGCGACTGGATCAGTTGCAGCATCTCGGCCGTCTCCGTCTCGTTCATCCCGGCCGTCGGTTCGTCGAGCAGCAGCAAGCGCGGATGCAGCGCCAGCGCGCGGCCGATCTCCACGCGCCGCCGGTTCGCATACGACAGGCTGTGCGCCGGATGATCGATGCGCGGGGTGAGCCGTTCGCCGAACCCGGCGATGATGTCGCGCGCCTCGTCGCGCAGCGCGGCTTCCTCGCGTCGCACCGACGCGGGCCGCACGAGCGCGCGCAGCACTTCGGCAGCCGCACCGAGTGCAGGCCAGCCCGGCCGCGCCGCACGCAGCCGCGCATGCGCGCCGATCAGCACGTTGTCGAGCACGCTCAGGTTGCCGAACACGCGGCCGTGCTGGAACGTGCGCGCGATGCCGAGCGCCGCGAGGCGTTCGGGCGCGGTGCCCGTGATGTCGCGGCCGTCGAACGTCACGCGGCCGGCGTCGGGCCGGTCGGCGCCCGCGATCAGGTTGAACAGCGTCGACTTGCCCGCGCCGTTCGGGCCGATCACGCTCAACAGTTCGCCGTCGGCGAGCGTCAGGCTCGCGCCGTCGAGCGCGGTCACGCCGTCGAAGCGGCGCGTCAGGCCCTGCACGTCGAGCAAGGGTCGATTGATGGTCATCGCATGCCTCCTCACACCGTACCCAGCAGGCCCTGCGGCCGGAACCGGACGAGCAGCAGCAGCACGAGGCCGTAGATCAGCATCCGGTAATCGGCCGCCCAGCGGAACAGCTCCGGCAGCCCGATCAGCGCGATCGCGCCCGCGATGCCGCCGAGCACGTTGCCGAGCCCGCCGAGGATCACCATCGTCAGCGCGAGGATCGACACCTGCGAATCGAAGGTCTGGTGATTGATGTAGCTGTACAGGTGCGCGGCAATGCCGCCGCTCACACCGGCCGCGACGCCGCCGACCGCGAATGCGATCGCCTTGTAGCGGTTCGGCGCGATGCCGTGCGCACGCGCGGCGACGTCATCCTCGCGCACCGCGCGCAGCGTGCGGCCGAGATGCGAGCGCAGCAGCCGCACCTGCACGAGTGCGAACCCGACGAGCACCGCGAACGTGAACCAGTACACGGCGCGCGCGGTGCTCGCCCACGGCAGCGGCGCGATGCCGGTGATGCCGAGCGGGCCGCGCGTGAGGCCATCCCAGTTCAGGATCACGAGGCTCACCACTTCGCCGATGCCGAGCGTCGCGATCGACACGTAGTGCCCGCGCAGGCGAAACGCCGGATAGACGAGCAGCGTGCCGAGCACGGCCGTGATGACACCCGCGCACGGGATCGTCACGGCCGGCGACCAGCCGAGATCCGACGACAGCAGCGCCGACGCATACGCACCGATCACGAGCAGCGCCGCGTGGCCGAGCGAGATCTGCCCGACCGTGCCCGCGACGAGCGTGAGGCTCAGCGCGAGCAGCCCGTACAGCCACGCGTTGGTCAGCGTCTGCAGCACGTACGGCGACGCGCCGAGCCACGGCAGCACGGCGGCCAATGCAATCAGCGCGACGAGCACCGGACGCGGCACGCGTACGGCCTTCGCGGCCGCGAGGAAGGTGCCCGTCATCGGTTCGGGCGGCAGCGCGCGGTTCGCGCTGAACAGGCCGTTCGGCCGCCACACGAGGAACACGATCAGCAGCCCGAACGCGAACAGGTCGCGGTAGCTCGTGCCGAACAGCGCGACGCCGTAGCTCTCGACGAGGCCGAGCAGCAGGCTGCCGGCGATCGCGCCCGGCACGTTGCCGAGCCCGCCGATCAGCAGCGCGACCACGCCCTTCAGCGTCGCCTGGAAGCCCATCGCCGGATCGATGCTGTTGTAGTACATGCCGACCAGCAGCCCGCTCACGCCGCCGAGCGCGCATGCGATCGCGAACACGGTCTGGTTCACGCGGTCGACGTCCACGCCCATCTGCAGCGCCGCGTCGCGATCCTGCGCGGTCGCGCGCACGGCCCAGCCGAGCCGCGTGAAACGCAGGAAGCCGTACAGCAGCGCGGCCGCCGCGATGCCGATGCCCGCGATCAGCAGGTCGAGCGAGCCCAACGTCGCGCCGGCAATGCGCAGATGCCAGTCCGGCAGCGGCGTCGGCACCGCGCGCGGGTCCGCGCCGAAGGCGAGCTGCGCGAGCTGGTCGAGGATGAAGCTGATGCCGATCGTCGCGAGCAGCGGCGCGATGCGCGCCGCGTGGCGCAGCGGCCGCAACCCGATCCGCTCGATCGCGACGCCGAGCGCGCCGCAGCCGACGACGACCGCCGCGAGCGCGACCGGCAGCGGCAGCCCGAAGCGCGTCAGGCACAGCCAGCCGATGAATGCGCCGACCATGTACACCGAGCCGTGCGCGAAGTTGATCAGATGCGACACGCCGAAGATCAACGCGAGCCCGACCGCGAGCAACGCGTAGATGTTGCCGACGATGAGGCCGTTGAGCGTGTAGTCGAGCCAGGAAGCCATCACGATGCGTCCGTCACGTGCATGCGGTTCAGGGTCAGCGCGCGGCGAGCTGCGGTTTCGCGCCGTCCCACAGCGCCCACTGCCCCTGCTTCACGACGAGATACACGGTGCGCGCGCCCGCGACGCGGCGCGTCTGCGGATCGAAGCGCACCTTGCCGAAGATCACGCTCGGCACGTCGCTGATCTTCGCGAAGCCGTCGTGCGCGGCCTGGCGCGTCGTGCCGTAGCGGCGCAGCACTTCCGCCGACAGGATCAGCGCGTCGTATGCGCGCGCGACGAACGAATCGGGATCGGCATGGAATTTCGCGCGATAGCGCCGCACGAACGCCTGCACCTCGGGGCGCGGCTCGGCCGGGAAGAAGTTCGATTCCGTATAGACGCCGTCGACGGCCGCGCCGCCCAGCTCGAGGAATTTCGGCGAATACACGGAGCCGACCGCCGCGATCGGCAGCGTGACGCCCGACGTGCGCGCCTGCCGCACGATCTGCGCGCCGTCCGCGTAGTACGAGATCAGCACGATCGAATCGGGCTTCGATTCGCCGATGCGCACGAGCGTCGAACGGAAATCCTTCTCCGCCGGCTGATAGCCTTCGGCCGCGACGACCTGCGCGCCGAGCCCGGCCACCGCCTTCGCGAAGATGTCCTTGCTGGTGCGGCCCCAGTCGGTGTTCAGGTACAGCACCGCGATCCGCTTGAAGCCGAGCTCCTTCACCGCGTAGCGCGCGAGCAGCGGCTGCTCCTCGGCCTGGCTCAGCGCGGTGCTCCACAGATAGTCGCCGCCCTTCGTGAAGTCCGGATGCGAGTTCGTGAAGCCGAACTGGATCAGTTGCCCGCGCTGGTAGATCGGCGATGCGGCCATCGACGTCGCGCTGGAGAAGTCGCCCAGCTCGATCGCGATGCGCGGATCGGCGACGAACTTCTGCGCGATCGCGACGGCCTGGCGCGGGTCGCTGCGGCTGTCCTGGAAGTCGATCGCGAGCGGCCGGCCATGGATGCCGCCGCTGCCGTTGATCTCGTCGAGCGCGAGATCGAAGCCGCGCTTCCATTGTTCGCCGTATTGCGCGTCCTGGCCCGTGAGCGGCCCGCTCACGCCGACCACCACCGGCTCGCCCGATACGCCCGCCGCGAGCGCGCCGCCCGTCGACAAGCCCCATGCGGCAGCGAGCGCCGCCACCGTGCCCAGCACGCGCCGCCATGCGCCGCGTGCGTCGTTCCCCGAAACGTTCATGCGTCCCCCAGCTTCAGTCAGTCGAAAAGAGTGAGGGCATGTAACCATCCGGTTCAGGACGATCCAACGAAGTTTTGCGTATATCGATATCGGGCGCGGCGCGAAACCGGCGACGCCCGCGAACGGTCGCCCGCACGCGCTGCCGTGCGCGATGAGCCGGCATGCATCGCATCGCGTTGATTCGATTGGCGTTTCCTGTACGTCACGCGTCGCCACCGGCGCGCACGCGCGCCCCTCCGGCCATCGCGACGATCGTGCGCTTCGCAGTTTTCGCGCTGTCGATAGCAAAATTCATTATATGAATCACGCATGCTCACACTCCTACAATGCGCAAATCGCATCATCGGAAGGTGTCATGGAGCTGCATCAACTCGAAGCGTTTTCCGCGGTCATGTCGGCCGGCAGCGTGACCGGCGCGGGCGAACTGCTCGGCCGCTCGCAGCCGGCCGTCACGCGGCAGATCCAGGAGCTCGAAGCCGATCTCGGCTACGCGCTGTTCGACCGGCACGGCCCGCGCGTCACGCCGACGCGGCGCGCCTTCCTGCTCTACGAGGAAGTCGAGCGCTCGCTGGTCGGCCTGCGTGCGATCGAGGCGCGCGCACGGGCGCTCGGCGACGAAACCGCCGAACCCGTGCGCATCGCGGCGACGCCTTCGCTCGCGGCGACGCTCGTGCCGGCCGCGCTCGCCGCGCTGCCCGACGGCGCGCAGGCGCCGCACTACCAGTTGCGCAGCGAATCGGCCGAGCATGTCGTGCACGAGGTGCTGGCCGGCACGGCCGACATCGGCGTCGTCACGCTGCCGATGGCGCATGCGGGGCTCGACGTGCACTGGATCGCGCAGACGCCCTGCGTCGCCGTGCTGCCCGCCGGCGACCCGCTCGCGGCGCAGCCGCGCATCGCGCTGCGCGATCTCGCGCGCCGCCGCATCGTGACGGTCGCGAACCGGCACCGGCTGCGCCAGCGGATCGATGCGGCATTCGCGGCCGCGCGGGTCGACGCACGCGTCTTCATCGAAACCAATGCGTCGCTGAATGCGGTGATGGCGGCGCGTGCCGGCATCGGGATCGGCATCGTCGATCCGGCCACCGGTGTCGCACTGCCGGTGGACGGCGTCGTCGCCCGCCCGCTCGACGTCGACATCCCGTTCGCGTTCGGCGTCGCGACGCCGGCCGGCAAGGCGCGCACGGCGGCCGTCGATGCGCTGCTCGACGCGCTGCACCGGACGACGCGCACACTGCTCGACGACGTGATCTTTCACGACGCCGCCGCGCACGACGCGCTGCTGCGCGGCGACCGGCTGCGTGCCGGGCGCCCGTCACGTCCTTCAAGTCCTTCAAGTCCTGCAAGCCCGCCACGCACGGCACGATCGCGCCGCACGCGCCCGGAGGCCGCATGACGATGCCCGCCGATGCACTCCACGCACTCGAAACCCGGCTCGCTCAAGACCTGCGCTGGCTCGACCTGCCCGCGCCGTCGTGGGTGCCGCCGCGCGAGGCCGACGGCACACGCGTGCTCGATGTCGCGATCGTCGGCGGCGGCATGGCCGGGCTCGCGGCTGCCGCCGAACTGCGCCTGCTCGGCATCGACAACCAGTGCGTGATCGACCGCGCGCCGGCGGGTTACGAAGGACCATGGGTCACGTTCGCGCGGATGGACACGCTGCGCTCGCCGAAGCAGCTCGCGGGCCCCGCGCTCGGCCTGCCCGCGCTGACGTTCCGCGCCTGGTTCGAAGCGCAATACGGCCGTGACGCATGGGACGCGCTCTACAAGATTCCGCGCACGCAATGGATGGACTACCTGCGCTGGTACCGGCACGTGCTCGACCTGCCGGTGCGCAACGACACCACGCTCGTCGCGCTGCGCCCGCGCGACGACGGCCTGCTCGCGCTCGACGTGCGCGGCAACGGCGAAGCGCAGACGCTGCTCGCGCGGCATGTGGTGCTCGCGACCGGCCGCGACGGGCTCGGCGGCCCGTACGTGCCGCCCGTCGCGCACCGCGCGCCGCGCGCGCGGTGGGCCCATTCGTCCGAGCCGATCGACTTCGCGGCGCTCGCGGGCAAGCGCATCGGCGTGGTCGGCGCGGGCGCGTCCGCGTTCGACAACGCGGGTACCGCGCTCGAAGCCGGCGCCGCGCGCGTCGACCTGTTTTTCCGCCGCGCGGACATTCCGCGCATCAACAAGCTGACGGGCATCGGCAGCCCGGGCCTCGTGCACGGCTACGCCGATCTCGACGACGCGACGAAGTGGCGCTTCATGCACTACGCGCTAACGTCGCAGACACCGCCGCCGCGCGACAGCGTGCTGCGCGTGTCGCGCCACGAACATGCGCATTTTCATGCGGGCAGCCCGATCGAGACGCTCGCCGAACATGCGGACGGCCTCGACGTGACGACACCGCGCGGGCGCTACACCGTCGATTTCCTGATCTTCGCGACGGGCTTTCATTCGGACTGGACGACGCGCGCGGAATTCGCGTCGTTCGGCTCGCACGTGCGGCGCTGGAAGGATCGCTATCGGCCGGCGCCGGATTTGTGGCTCGACGAACTCGCGGAATCGCCCGATCTCGGCCCCGCATTCTCGTTCCAGGAACGCGAGCCCGGTGCATGCCCGGCCGTCACGCGAATCCATTGCTTCAACCATGCGGCGAGCCTGAGCCACGGCAAGCTGTCCGGCGATATCCCGGCGATCAGCGCGGGCGCCGAGCGGCTCGCGCGCGGCATCGCGAGCCGGCTGTTCGACGCGGATCGCGATCGCCACTACGACGCGCTCGTCGCATACGCGAACGCGGAACTGCAAGGCGACGAATGGCGCGACGCCGATGCATGAGCGCGCGTCCATCGACCCCATAGACGACCAAGGAATCCCGAACGATATGACTGAATCCATCACGCCGGCCGATGCGCCGGACACGATCGATGCGGCGGCCGGCCTGCGCGACGGCGGCGCGATCGCCGCACTGCGCCGCGCGCGCGAAAAGGTGCTGCTTCATACGCGGCTGAGCGAGGCTGCCCTGTTCGATCCCGCGCTGCCCGATCTTTCGTTGATCGAAAGACTGCACACGGCCCGGTATGTCGCGCACAAGTCGAAGGCGCCGGCATTGACCGACACCTATCGTGCACGGCTGATCGACGCGGGCGGCACGCTCGACGATATCGCACGCGCGGACGCCGATGCGTTCGACGCACTGCCTCGACGCATCGGCGCGATCCTTGCGCATGCACGCCTGCTGACGCTCGCCCCTGTCGATGCGCGCCCGTCCGATCTCGACGCGCTGAAGTCGGCCGGGCTCACGACGCCCGCGATCGTCGCGCTGTCGCAGCTCGTGGCGTTCGTCGCGTACCAGTTCCGCGTCGCCGTCGCCGCGCAGGCGCTTCAGGCACGTACTGCAACGGAGGCCGCATGACGACGACCGCTCACGGCTTCACGTCCGACACGCTCGGCTGGCGCGCCTGGCTCGACACCGTTTCGCTCGATGCCGCGACGCCCGAGCAGCTGGCCGTGCTCGACGCGAGCCACCCGCAAGCGAAGACGTCCGACTATTACCTGCTGCTCGTCCACCTGCCCGAGATCCTGCGGCAGCGCTCGGGCGTGTTCAACGCGATCATGTACGGCCCCGGCGGGCTGTCGCGCGCCGAGCGCGAACTCGCCAGCACGGCCGTGTCGCGCGTGAACGGCTGCGTGTATTGCGCATCCGTGCATGCGCAGCGCTTCGCGCAGCTCGCGAAACGCACCGACGCGATCGAGCAGGTATTCGACGATCCGGCGACGGCCGGCACGACGGCGCGCGAACGCGCGATCGTCCGTTATGCGATCGCGCTGACGGAGCGGCCCGAAACGGTCGACGCGAGCGATGTCGCCGCGCTGGAAGCCGAAGGGCTGACCCATGAGGAGATTCTCGACCTGTCGCACGCGGTCGCGATCTTCGCGTGGGCGAACCGGTTGATGCTGACGCTAGGCGAGCCGGTGTTTCCGGAACCGGCGCCACTCGCCTGACACCTGACGCCCGACCCAACCCGAACACGGGCTGACGCAGGCGCCGCCCGCGTCACGCCTTGTGCGTCGACAGCAAGATACTCGTCTCGGTATTCGCGATCCCGTCGATCAACCGGATCGCGCCGAGCACGCGATCGAAGTGCTCGAGCGAATCGGCATGCAGCTCGGCGACGAGATCCCAGCGCCCGTTCGTGCTGTGGATCGACGTCACGTTCGGATGCCCGCGCAGCACCTTCACCACTTCCGCGCCGCGGTTGCCCTGCACGGCGATCGACATCAGCGCGCGGATCCGGTGGCGTTCCGCCGCCGGCTTGAGCCGCACCGTATAACCGACGATCACGCCGTTTTTCTCCAGCCGCGTCAGCCGGTTCTGCACGGTCGCGCGCGCGACGCGCAATGCCTTCGCCAGCGCGACGACGGGCAGTCGCGCGTTGTCGCGCAGCAGCGCGATGAGCTGCCGGTCGACATCGTCGAGCGTGATCATGGGTGGACCATCCTGTTGAACGTGAACCGGCCCCCAGCGTGCCGGAGGCTGCGCATTCCGCGCCAGCGAAACTTGTCAAATTGCCGGATATGGCTGGCATTCTGCCAAGTCTATCGATAAATCTGCCACTTTTGCTGTCTATTTGTTGGCTCGACTCGCGGAAATAATGACGTATCGACCGGCCGGACACGCCGCGCCGCCGCTTTCCGGCAAGCCCGCGCCGCGCCGAAGCACCGCCCGGTCGACCAGAACGCCAGGGACATCCGTACCGGCACTGAGAACATGGAGACAGACGCATGACCCGCTTCCTCGACGTTCCCGCCACCGCCCGACTGATCGCCAAAACCGGCGTCACGACGTTCCTGCGCGAACTCGTCGACACGCTGCGCGCCGATTACCTGCACTGGGCCGATTTCGACAAGTCGCCGCGCGTCGCGTGCCACTCGCGCGACGGCGTGATCGAACTGATGCCCGTCGCGAACGCATCGCTGTTCGCGTTCAAGTACGTGAACGGCCACCCCGTCAACGCCGCGCGCGGGATGCACACGGTGATGGCGTTCGGCGCGCTCGCCGAAGTCGACACCGGCTATCCGCTGCTGCTCGCCGAACTCACGCTCACCACCGCGCTGCGCACGGCCGCCACGTCGGTGCTCGCCGCACAGGTACTCGCCCGCCCCGACGCGCGCACGATGGCGCTGATCGGCAACGGCGCGCAGAGCGAATTCCAGGCGATCGCATTCCATACGCTGCTCGGCATCGACGAAATCCGCGTGTTCGACGTCGATCCGCGCGCGACCGACAAGCTCGTGCGGAACCTCGCCGCGTACCCGGCACTGCGCGTCGTGCGTGCCGCATCGACCGCCGATGCCGTGCGCGGCGCCGACATCGTGACGACCGTCACCGCCGACAAGGCATACGCGACGATCGTCACGGCCGACATGATCGAGCCCGGCATGCACCTGAACGCCGTGGGCGGCGATTGCCCGGGCAAGACCGAGCTCGAAGCGGGCGTGCTGCATGCGGGCCGCGTGTTCGTCGAATTCGAGCCGCAGTCGCGCATCGAGGGCGAGATTCAGCAGATGCCGGCCGACTTCCCCGTCACCGAGCTGTGGCGCGTGCTGCAACGCGAGACGACTGGCCGCGAACGCGCGGACGAAGTCACGGTGTTCGACTCGGTCGGCTTCGCGCTCGAGGATTATTCGGCGCTGCGCTACCTCTATGCGCTCGCGCAGCAGCACAACGCGGGCGTCGAGATCGCGCTGATTCCGCCGGCCGTCGACCCGAAGAACCTGTTCGCGCTGATCGACGACCCGGCCGCGATCGCGCAGGGTCACGCGGCATACGTGACCGAAGCCGTCACCGCGTTCGCGCGCTGACCGCGATGCCCGGGCGGCCGGTGCGCCGCCCGTTTTCTGCCCTTCGTTCCTGCCTGTCATGAATCTCGTATCGATCCAGGCGCCGGCCGCCGTCGTGATGATCCGGCCGCACCGCTTCCTGCCGAACCCGCAGACCGCTGCCGACAACGCCTTCCAGCGCACGGCCGGCAACGGCGCGCCCGACCTGCCGTCGGTATCGGCCGCCGCGCGCGACGAAGTCACGGCCGCCGCGCAGACGCTCGCCGATGCGGGCGTGCGCGTGCATGTATTCGACGACCACGGCGAGCGCGACACGCCCGACTCCGTATTCCCGAACAACTGGTTCTCCACGCACCCGGGCGGCCATATCGCGCTGTATCCGATGTACAGCCCGAACCGCCGCCGCGAGCGGCGCGCGGACGTGATCGAGATGCTGAAGGCCGAATATCGCGTGCAGGACGTGATCGACTACTCGGGCCTCGAATACGACGACGTGTTCCTCGAAGGCACGGGCGCGATGGTGCTCGACCACGTCGCGCGGATCGCTTACACCGCGCGCTCGCGCCGCGCCGATCCGGTCGCGCTCGAACGCTTCTGCACGCACTTCAATTTCGAGCCGATCTGCTTCGACACGGCCGATGCCGACGGGCGCGCGATCTATCACACGAACGTGATGATGAGCGTCGCGACCGAATTCGCGATGGTGGGCCTCGACCTGATCGCCGACAGCCGGCGTCGCGGCGAAATCGCGCAACGCCTGACCGAAACGGGGCGCGCGGTAATCGCGCTCGATCCCTCGCAGATCGCGAATTTCGCGGGCAATACGCTGGAATTGTCGGGCAAGGGCGGGCGTGTGCTCGCGCTGTCGCGGCGCGCGTTCGATTGCCTCACGCGCGACCAGCGCACCGTAATCGAGCGCTCCGCGCGGCTGCTGCCGCTCGACGTGCCGACGATCGAGCTGGCCGGCGGGTCGGTACGCTGCATGCTCGCGGGAATTCATCTCGCGCGGCGCGCCATTGCGCCGGACGCGATCGCCGTGGAGTCGGCCGCATCGTTGCGTGAAGCGATGGCGCAGGTCTGACCGGCGCACGCCCCGTACAAACGAAAACGGCTGCCGATGCATCGGCAGCCGTTTTTTCTAGGTCGTCGAATCCGTGAGCATCGACGACATGCTCAGGCATCCGGACGATACCGTCGCCCCAGCGCGCCGCTCACCCCGCCAGCAACTTCAACCCGGCCGGCAGCGTCTCGCCGAACACGCGCACCGTGTCGGCTTCGTCGAACGCGATCGCTTCACGCACCATGTCGATCCACGCCGACGATGCATTCGCAGCCGACAGGCGCTTGATTACCGCGTCGCGCGTCACGTCCGGCAAATCCCGCGAACGGTCTCCGGTCATCCGCGCAATCTGCGCAGCGGCAAACGCGGCCGGCTCGACCTGCTTCCAGTCGAGCGCGAACAGCGCATCGAGCCAGCCACCGGCGACTTCCGCCGGCACGACGCTGTGCGCACTGCCGTAAAACGGCCGGCGCGCACCGATGCGCCCGAGCGCCCACGCGCACAGCGCACGCTCGGCAGGCTTCTGCAATTGCGCGATCAGGCGTTCGGCCAGTTCGACCTTGCGCTCGACGGGCAGCCGTTCGAGCGACGCGGACAGCCGCGTCATGTCGGCCGGGCCGACCTTGCCCGGATCGAACGGCAGCTTGCGCCGCTTGTCGTCGGACGGTTCGAGGAACGCGATCGCGTCGCGTACCTGCGTCTGCGCATCGTCGTCGAGGCCGCCGGCCACGCGCCGCCACAGCGTCCACCACTCCGACCACACCTGCCCGTCGGTCACGTACTGGATCCCGTCGTCGAACAGCGGCCACAGCTGCTCGATGCGCCAGGCATCGAGCGGATGACCGAAACCCGGACGCAGGCAATAACCGGCAAGGTTCAGCCACGCACGCTCGTGATCGGCCGAGCGGCGGCGGCGGCGTGCGCGCGCGAGCAGCGCGTCGAACAGCTCGCGCGCGAGCGCGACGTCCCACGCTTCACGCGCGCCGAGCACCTGTTCGAGTTGTGCGCGCAACCGGCGCGTGTCTTTCGGCGCGACACCTGCTGCCTTGCTGCCGAACGAGCGCTCGATCAGCTCGATCGCCTGATCGAGCCGCGGATGTCGCGCGGGCGCGGCGTCGTCGCCGTGCACCGGCGCATCGCCGCGCAACTGGAATTCGAGCTTCCAGCGGCGCGCCGCATCGTCGGTCGCGATGCAATGCATCTCGAGCGTGCCGACCTCGGTCAGCGACGCGGTGAGCTTCACCGGCGTTTCGCGTGCGTCGCCGCCCGCCTTCGCGTCGACGACCGTCGCGATCGGCGGCAGCCGCACGAAATCGCCGCCGTCGAGGTCGACGAGATCGCCGGGCCGGTACGGGGTCTCGGCCACGGTCGACATCAAGTGAAAACGCACCGGCTGCCCGAGCTGCAACGCGAACGTGCGATCGTCGAGCCGGATCTCGCGGCCCTCTTCCGCACCGCGCGGCAGCAGGCAGACGCCGCGCGCGGCGGAATCGGCCGCGCCGTCGTCGAGCACGAGGAAATAGCTGCGCGCGGACCCGCCGCCGATGCGCGGCGCATGCCCGGCACGCGCGAGCCCGTACGCGACCGCGCCGCGTGCGACGGCCACGTCCGGATGCGCGTTGTGCAGCACGTCGAGCGGCGCGCCGCGCCATGCGCCGAGCGTCTGCGCGAGACGGCCGGCGAGCGCGCCAGCGCGGAACACGCCGCCGTTGAGCAGCAGCGTGTCGGGCACCGGGCCGTCCGCATGGCGCTGCAGGAACGCGGCGACATGCCGCGTGACGGCCGCGTCGCTCGCATACGGCAGCCCGAATTCGACGATCGCGGCACGCGCACGGCGCGGCAGCTCGCCGGCTTCGACCTGCGGAAAGAACCCGTCGATGACGATCTGCTCGACTTCCTGCCGCGTCAGCTCGGCCGAACGCGCGCCGCCGACGAGCCTGCTGCCCGCGCCGAGCAGCGTGACGGTGACCGACGCCGGCGCATCGTCGCCGAGCAGCCGCTCCTTCGCCGCACGGCAGCGCTCGACGAGCTGCGACAGGCTCGCGGCCGACAGCCGCGTGCCGGGCTCGGTCAGCCGCGTCTCGACCAGGCGCGCGAGCGCGAGGTCCATGTTGTCGCCGCCGAGCATCAGGTGGTTGCCGACGCCGACACGCGTGAAGGTGGGCTCGCCGTCGTCGCCCGGCGCGACATCAACGAGCGTGAGGTCGGTCGTGCCGCCGCCGACGTCGCAGATCAGCACGCGCCGCGCGGCGGCGAACGTGTCGCGCAGCGTGTCGCGCTGGCCGTACAGCCAGTCGTAGAACGCGGCCTGCGGCTCTTCCAGCAGCCGCAGCGCGGGCAGCTTCGCGCGTCGCGCGGCCTCGACCGTCAGTGCGCGCGCGCCGTCGTCGAACGACGCAGGCACCGTCAGGATCACGTCCTGCTTCGCGAGCGGCGCATCGGGAAAACGCGCGTCCCACGCATCGCGCACGTGCGCGAGATAACTCGCGCTCGCGTCGACCGGCGACACCTTGTCGACGCCGTCGGCCGCGCCCCACGGCAGGATCGCCGCGAGCCGGTCGACCGACGCGTGCGACAGCCAGCTCTTCGCGCTCGTGACGAGCCGGCCCGGCACCTGCGCGCCGAGCGTGCGCGCGTAGCGGCCGATCACGGCCGGCGGATCGGCGGCCGCGCTCGCGTTTGCTTTCGCGGCGACCGTCCACGGCAGCCGCAACGTGTCCGGCGGCAGCTCGCCCGCCGCCGGGTGATAGCGCACCGACGGCAGCAGCGGCTGCGCGGCCACCGCGCCGGGGCCGACCAGCTGCTCGACGTCGAACACGCGGATCGCGTCGGAACCGGCCTCGACGTAAGCGACGACCGTATTGCTCGTGCCGAGGTCGATCCCGACCGTATAGCGCTTCATCGCGCTCAGGCGGCGCCGCGCACGTCGAACTCGACCTTCCAGCGCTCGTTCGTGCCGCTCGGGATCGCCTCGAGTTCGAGCGTGCCGGCTTCGGTCACGCGTGCATGCAGCTTCACGGGCACGACCTCGCCGACGGTGCGCCCTTCTGCCGGCAGCGTCGCCTGGATTTCCTCGAGCTCCTGCAGTTCCTCCGGCGACCAGTAGTCGAGCAGCGTGCCGACCTGGTCCTGGCGGCGCACCGACGAACCGAAGAAGCGGAACTGCACCGGTTCGCCGACGACGAGGCCGAACTCCTGCGGCGGCAGCGCCGCGTCCGAGCCTTCCTCCATGCCGAACGGCGCGACGCACAGCGCCTGCACCGGCGGCTCGAGCCCCGGCACCGCGGGCATCGCCGATTCGATCGCGACGTAGTACGCACGCGCCGTGCCGCCGCGAATGCGCACGCCACGGCCGCGCTTCACGTAGCCGTAGTACGCGGCGCCGCGCGCGACCGCGAGATCGAGATCCGCGCCTTCGAGCAGGCGGGCGGGCGGCGCGCCTTCGGCAGCGAGCCAGTTGTTGAGCGTATCGAGCACGCGCTGCGTGAGCAGCGTCGACTTGAACACGCCGCCGTTGAACAGCACGGCAGTCGGGTGCAGGAACGTCGCGCCCTGCGGCAGCGTGCGCTGCACGCCCTCGAGCGAGTCGAGCGCCGCGACCTGGCGGCCGAGGAACGCCGCGAGATGGCGCGTGATGCCCGCATCCTGCGCATACGGCAGGCCGAGCTGCGTCAGGCCGACGCGTGCGCGGCTCACCGGGCGCGCGGCTGCGTCGACCTGCGGGAAGAAGCCTTCGAGGATCGTCTGCGTGAGTTCCGCGCGCGTGAGCTCCGTGCGGATCGACCCGCCGATCAGCTTCGAGCCGCGGCTCGGCACGACGAGCGGCACCGCGTCGGTCGACGGATCGGACAGCAGCGTTTCCTTCGCGGAACGGCATGCGTACGTGAGCGCCCGCAGTTGCCACGGATCGGCCTGCGTGCCCTGCTGCGCGAGCTTGCGCGCGACGACGTGCGCCAGCGCGAGGTCCATGTTGTCGCCGCCGAGCAGGATGTGCTCGCCGACCGCCACGCGATGCAGCTCGAGATTGCCGTCGCGCTCGACCACCGCGATCAGCGACAGGTCGGTCGTGCCGCCGCCGACGTCGACGCACAGGATCAGGTCGCCGACCTGCACCTGCTTGCGCCAGCCGCCCTGGCTCTTCTGGATCCAGCTGTACAGCGCGGCCTGCGGCTCCTCGAGCAGCGTCATCCGCGAGTAGCCGGCGGCGCGGGCGGCCTCGGCCGTCAGCTCGCGCGCGGCCGGGTCGAACGACGCGGGGATCGTGACCGTCACGTCCTGGTCGGCGAACGGCGCGTCGGGATGCGCGTGGTCCCACGCTTCGCGCAGGTGCGTCAGGTAGCGGATCGAGCTTTCCAGCGGCGACACGCGCGACACTTCCGGCGGCGCATCGCTCGGCAGGATCGCCGCGCGGCGATCGACGCCCGGGTGGCACAGCCAGCTCTTCGCGCTCGACACGAGGCGGATCGGCGTGCCCGCGCCGCGCGTGCGCGCCATCTCGCCGACGGCGAAGGCGCGCGAGGCCGTCCACGGCAGCGTCAGGTCGCCCTGCGTGAGTTCGCTTTCATGCGGCAGGTAGAGGAACGACGGCAGCAGGTCGCGCGACTCCAGCGCGCCGGGCGCGGTGAGCTGCGCGATCGGCAGCACCTGCTGCGTGATGGTTTCGCCGTCGCTCGCGGCGCTGTCGACATACGACAGCGCGCAGTGGGTCGTACCGAGATCGATACCGATCGAATAGCGCGGATCGCTCACAGTTCCACCTCCGCCGGTGCGACGACCGAGGCGTCGTGGCTGCCCGTCAGCTTCGGCAGGCGCACGTCGGCCACCCGCCAGCCGCGATGGCTGACCGTGCCCGTGAACGGCGCGGCGCCGACCACGTTGCCCGTCACGCGCACGGCCGTCGCGTCGAAACCGGCCGGCAGCGTCACGCGGCTGCCCTCGGCTTCGTCGCGCACCGGCACGATCGTGAAGTGTTCGCGCAGCGCGGCACGGCAGCCGTCGTGCACGAGGCGCGCGGCCGCGCCGATCTCGGCGTCCGCATAGCCGGCGATGTCTTCCTCGACGAAGTCGATGAAGCGCGCATCGCGCTGCAGCAGGCCGAGCAGTTGCAGCGCGGCCTGCGGGCTCGCTTCGCGCAGTTCGGG